>CAMEGH010000020.1 GCA_945916045.1 uncultured Candidatus Saccharibacteria bacterium | reverse complement strand
CGTTGATTATCCCGATTTTGTCGCTGTCGCTAGGGATTTATGATGGAAATATTCGCGTGATTCAGCGTTCGTTAGTGATGTTGGTGGTGTCGGCGGCAATTATTTTGGCGACTTCAATTGCTATCACTGAACTTTCGCCGCTGAAGAATATTACGGATGAAATTACCGGCCGCGCTAGCCCTACTTTGCTTGATTTGTTTATTGCGCTGGCTGCCGGGCTGATCGGCATTATGGCGTCGTCGTATCGCAAAGTGGCCGATAGTTTTGCGGGCGTGGCGATTGCGACGTCGCTTTTGCCACCAATTTCGGCGGCGGGAATTGGCATTGCACTCAGCGAATCTAGCATTTTTTACGGCGGCATGTTGCTGTTTTTGCTGAACTTTTTGGCGATCACATTTGTCGGTACGATCTACCTAACAACGCAGCATTGGCTGGCCAAAGACAAATCGCATATTTCTATCAAAACGCTATCAGTAATTGGCGTCAGCTTGCTGGTGCTGGTGTTGCCGCTTACGTACCAGCTGCGCAGTTACACGCAAAATCTTTCCATGCAGAGCGAAGTTCGCCAGCATGTCGAAGCCGCTTTTTTAAAGGAATACCCACAGTCGCGTATTGATTCGATCGAAGCCGCCATGCGTACCAACGAAGGAGTTGAAACCGCCGTCATCAACACTCGCGTGACGATTAGCGAAGGTGACACCGTGTCGTATCAGCTGCAACAAGAGCTCGAAAAGTCGCTCGAAGAAGCGCTCAATACCGATGTGCAATTGCAATTTAGCGTCCAGCGTTCGGTTGGTATTTTAACCGAAGAACAGGCCAGGGCGGCGCGCTCTACCACGCGTTTTATTAATGCGTTTACCGAAGCGCTGGCAGATCGCCACCCAGATGTTTCCATCACGACCATCTCGCTCGATCGCGGCGAAAGCGGGCAACTTACCGCCAACATCCGCCTGGCTGGCAACCCAGATGATGCGCCTTCGCAGCGTTCCATCGAAGCTATCAAAACACTCGTTTCCGACAGCTTACCAGAACCCGCCAAGTACACCATCTCTTACACTCCAGTGGTCACCTACGATTCAGCTGATGCATCAAAAAACCAATAAAAACCTTCCAAAACCGTTGACATTTTTACCTGTGTAGAATATACTACGTAAAGACATTGCCAGAGACAGTAGCCGTGAAGGGGAACCAACACTTAATTTGCTACCGAGGAATGAGACAAAAATTCATTTCACATTGTAAGTCTTTGGTAGTGCGAGAATCAAAGACTTTTTTGTTTCTCAAAAACTACCGCTCTTTAACAATCGAATCCCAACAATTAGAAACTTAACCAAAAGGACGTTTTATTTATGGCAATTACCCGCGATAAAAAACAAACTTTGGTTGCTGATGTAACAAGCATTCTCGACAGTGCAAAGATGACCGCTTTTGCCAAATACCAAGGCCTGAGCGTTGCAGATTTGCAAGCACTTCGTGCAGCTGCCCGCGAGAAAAACGTTACCATCAAGGTAGTAAAAAACCGCCTTGTTCGTGTAGCGCTCGCAGAAAGCAAAACCTACAAAGACGCTGACACTTCAGCGTTGGAAGGCCAACTTATCTACGCTTTTTCAAGCGACGACGAAGTTGCGCCGGCTCAGGTGCTTGATACATTCGCAAAAGACCACGAAGCTCTAGAGCTGATCGGCGGTTTTAGCGAAGAAGGTAAAACACTCGATACTGCAGAAATTAAGGCATTGGCTGGCCTTCCAAGCAAGGAACAGCTTATCGCCGAAGTGGTTTCACAACTGCTTTCACCAGTGCACGACATTACCAACGCGCTTTCTGGCAATCTTCATGCATTGCTTGATGGCGTTGAAGCAAAAGCAACCAATTAATATAACGAATCACTAACCAAAGTAAGGAGCTAGAAAATGGCTGACGTAAAGAAACTTGCTGAAGAACTAACAAAGATGACAGTTCTTGAAGTAAACGAACTAAAAAATGTACTAAAAGAAGAATACGGCATTGAACCAGCTGCAGCTGCTGCAGTTGTTGCCGGACCTGCTGCTGGTGGCGACGCTGCTGCTGCAGACGAAAAAAGCGAATTCACCGTACAGCTAACTGACGCTGGCGGCCAGAAGGTAGCTGTTATCAAGGCTGTGAAAGAAATCACTGGCCTTGGTCTTGGTGAAGCAAAGGGCCTCGTTGACGACGCTCCAAGCGCAATCAAGGAAAAAGTTTCTAAGGACGAAGCTGAAGAAGCAAAGAAGAAGCTTGAAGAAGCTGGCGCGAGCGTAGAACTCGTTTAGTCCAATCTGGGATTCGTTGTATGAGAGAAATACCGCCGTATCATACGGCGGTATTTGTTTTCAAGGTAAAATTTGCAACGGTTTGGGCGCTACTAGTGTTTTTGCTGTGGAAAGGGGAGATAGTTATTGACATTTATAATGTTTGTGCTGCTATAATTACATCACTCCGCTAGCGGTTATTCCAAAGGCGTCCGAGTGCGTTCTTACGATATCTGAAGCAGCCAACCCCTACCGAAAGTTGATTATTATGTCGAAGCAGACGGAAACCAAGAAGGCTTTGACGATTGAGGAGAGGGTTTTGAAGTTCTTAGGCTTGACATTTTATACTTAAAGTGCTATAATGCAATAGGAATGGACAACAGTTCGTTCTCGCACTTACCGTTACTAGTAGAAAGAGGTACTCGACATGAGTATTGAAATCAAGCGCCTGGTTCTGGCCATCTCCGCCGGAACCGCGGTGGCGCTCATGAGCATCGCCTCGATCGATACCGACGTCGTCAACAGCGTCGGCGAGGAACAGATCGTCGGCTTTCACGACGAAATGTACCCGAACCCGCTCAAGCTACTGAAGTAGCAGCCAAGTTGGTTCGCTATGCGTACCATCTGCTAAGGCTAGTGCAGCCCGCCACCATCAACATACATTGTTGTATCCGTGGCGGGTTTTTCACCTTTTAGAAGAAGACATATAACGGTATGGCGAGCGAGGTTTGAGGCGCCCAAACAGTGTAAAATTGACAAGGCGTGGCGGATTTGCTATAAATGAGACAGTATTATTCAAAACATAGACAAAGGAAATGCGAGAACCACATGTCTGAACTACCAGAGAAACAAGTCAAGCGCTTGAAATCGTTAATTCAAGACGCCGAGACGAATTTGGCGGCCGCGAAAGAACTGCTTATTAGTATTTTGGGCGAGGACGACCAAGTTGTAACCCCACGAAACAGCCAAGAAGATGTTACCGGCAAGGTAATTGAAGGTGTATTTGACGGCCAAATGATGATTGGCCCAGACGGCAAGAACTATCCAGTGCCAGCCAACTACGCCAGTAAATCAAAGCTAGTTGAAGGCGACATGCTAAAACTTACCATCGCTGATGGCGGCGGCTTTATTTACAAGCAAATTGGCCCAACAGAACGACGCCAAATCATTGGTACGCTTGTGCAGCACGACGGCGCGTATTACGTAGAAGCCGGCGGCCGCGAATACCGCATTCTGCTTGCCAGCGTAACATACTTCCGCATTAACGTGGGCGACCAAGTTACCATCATCATTCCGGAAGACAACCCGGAAGCAACGTGGGCAGCAGTGGAAGCGGCGTTGTAGCATTTCTTTACGCTAGAATAATACCGTCACGTTTGTGGCGGTATTATTTGACATAAACGCGCCGACTAGCAACTACCGCCCCGAGAGAAATCCCGGGGCACTTTCATACCCAGCCACCTTTGGCAGTTTATAATTACCCGCGCGCGTGCTAAAATAAAAGCAGTGAAACGGGGAATATGTCAGTAGCGCTGTATCGCAAATATCGCAGCAAAAGTTTGCAAGAAATCGTTGGCCAAGAGCACGTCACCGAGGTGCTTTCACGTGCGATCGCGTCGGGCAGCGCCGGGCACGCGTATTTGCTAACCGGCCCGCGCGGCACCGGCAAAACGTCCACCGCGCGCATTATTGCCCACGAAATCAACCAGCTGCCCTACAGCAGCGAAGCCGAGCATCTTGATATTATCGAAATCGATGCCGCCAGCAACAACGGCGTCGACGACGTGCGCGATTTGCGCGACAAAGCCCTCATCGCGCCCGTCAATGCCGCCAAAAAAGTCTACATCATCGACGAAGTCCACATGCTTTCCAAGCAAGCCTTCAACGCGCTGCTCAAAATACTGGAAGAACCGCCGGCTCACGTGGTATTTATCCTTGCCACCACCGATTTTGACAAAGTGCCAGACACTATCATCAGTCGCACGCAACGCTTCCATTTCCACTTGGTCGACCTTGAAAAAGTTACCAAACACCTGGCATTTATTGCCAATGAAGAAAATATTTCTATCAGCGAGGACGCGCTGCGCCTGATTGCTGAACGCGGCGGCGGTAGTTTTCGCGATAGCATTAGTTTGCTCGACCAACTGCAGCATATTTCTGACAAAAATATTACGGTTGAATTGATTGAACGCACGCTTGGCCTAGCGTCGCGCGATGATGTTGAAGCGATTTTGGCGGGGATTCAATCGGGGCAGGCGAGCGCGATTGTTGATGCGCTGCAAGCCGCCGAGAAAAAGGGCGTCAGCGCTACATCGCTTGCGTCGCAACTGCGCAGCGCAATTCAGCAGCGCATTGCGACAAATCCGCAATTAGTGCACTATTTAGAAGGCTTAATGAGCGTCACGAAAGCCGCCCACCCAAGCATTACGCTGCTTGTAACACTGCTTGAACATACGTCAAAACCAGCGCCAATTGCCAGCACCGCGCCCCCGCAAACACCACCACAACCAGCCGCGCCAAGTAAGCCAAAAACCGTCGCCGCCGCAGCTGCGCCAGCGCCCGCCAAGCCAATTGTTGCGCCAACGCCAGCGCCGAAATCTACCGCGCAAATAGCCGCAAATCCGCCGCAAACTGCGCAAAATCCGCAAAAACCCGCCACAAAAACACCCGAACCACCCGCAAAAAGTGCCGCACCAACGCCCACGCAAAAAGGCGCCAACGCCGTCGCCATCAGCGAATTTGACTGGCAAAACGTGCTCGACTACGCCGCAAATAGCAAAAACGAATCAATCGGCGTATATTCGCTGCTCAAAAAATGTGGCCACGAACTTGCCGGCACCACGCTTACACTTTACACCGGCACAAAATTTGGCAAAATTAAGCTCGATTCTGCCAAAAATCAAGCCTTTTTGGGCAAAATTTTAAACGAATTATACACGGACGATATCGACGTCGTCACCGTACCAACCCCAGCGCCACCAAAAGATGAACAAGCCGCCAAAATTGCCGAAATGATGGGCGGAGGAGAGGAAGTCAATGTCTGAACAAAATAACCGAAGTGCCGCCGCGGCCAAAATCCCACCGCAAAACCTTGATGCCGAAAAAAGCTTGCTTGGCGCAATTTTGATTGACGAAGACGTGCTGGCGGATGTGAGCGAAGCCGTCAAGCCGCGCGATTTTTACGACAAAAACCACGAAATGATTTACGACGGCATGCTACGTTTGTACGAAAAGCACAAGCCGGTGGATATGCTGACGCTCACCGATGAGCTCAAACGCAAAGATCATCTCTCGCTTGTGGGTGGTTCGGCCTATCTTTCTGAACTGACCAATTACGTGCCGACCGCCGCGCACGCCGAAGCGTATGCTGATCTTGTGTCGCAAAAAGCCGTGCGCCGCCGCCTGATTAAAGCTAGCGGCGACATCAGCGAAATGGGGTACGACGAAGATTCCGACGTGCAAGAATTGCTCGCCAAAGCCGAATCTGAACTATTTAGCGTTTCCGACCAATCGCTCAAACAAGACCTCATCAGCATTAGCGACATTTTGGCCGACAGTTTCGACCGTATGGAAGAATTGCACCGCAACAAAGGCGCCATTCGCGGCATTCGCACCGGCTACCGCGACCTCGACAATATGACCGCCGGTTTGCAGCGCAGCGACCTGATTATTTTGGCGGCCCGCCCGGCGATGGGCAAAACCACGTTTGTCACCAATCTGGCCTACAATATTGCCACGATCGAAAAAAAGCCCGTGCTGTTTTTCTCTCTCGAGATGAGCAAAGAGCAGCTGCTTGATCGTATGCTGGCCGATGCCGCCGGTGTGGACAGCTGGAATATTCGCACCGGTAACCTGAGCGACGAAGATTTCGACAAAATCAGCACCGCCATGGGCGAAATGAACGAAGCGCCGTTTTTTATTGACGACAAGCCGGGCTTGACCGTGCTTGAACTGCGCACCAAAGCGCGCCGCGTGGCACACGAGCAAGATCTCGGGCTGATCGTGATCGACTATTTGCAGCTAATGCAAGGTAGTGGCCGCCACGACGGCAACCGCGTGCAAGAAGTGAGCGAAATTTCGCGTGGGCTCAAATTAGTGGCGCGCGAATTAAACGTGCCAGTAATTGCGCTAAGTCAGCTTTCGCGCTCAGTAGAAAGCCGCCAGCCGCCAATTCCGCAACTTTCCGACCTCCGTGAATCCGGCTCCATCGAGCAAGACGCCGACATCGTCAGCTTTATTTACCGCCCCGGCTACTACGAACCCGACAATCCTGATGTGGCAAATATCACTGATCTGATCATCGCCAAGCACCGTAACGGCCCGGTCGGCAAGGTGAGCCTATACTTCCACCCAGAACGCCTGCGCTTTATGTCGCTGGATAAACGGCACGATTAGCGGTATACTGGTGGGGAATATGTCGAAAGATTCTGTAAAACACATCTTTTTGTACCGCTGGCGATTTGTCTTTGGCTACAGCATTTTGGCGTTAATGTTGATTGGCGTGCTCACCAGCGCCACATTATTTGCGCCGGGCGGCCTAACGCCTGCCGAGCAAAATAGTGCGCTCACTAGCGCGTCGCTTTCGCTGCAAAACCCAGAATCGCTTTTGGTGGTGGATTTGCCGTATCACGCCTTGCAAAAAGCATCGATTGCGGTGTTTGGCGTGAGCAGTTTTAGCATTAAATTGCCGTCGCTTCTGCTGGCAATTGCGATCGGGGTTGGATTTACGCTGCTACTGCGGCGCTGGTTTACGCCAAATGTAAGCGTCATTACTGGCAGCTTGGCGGTGGTTTCAGCGGCGTTTATTTTCTTGGCGCAGCAGGGCACGCCAGCGATTATGACGGTGTTCTGGCCGGTGTTTATTCTGCTTTTAGCGAGCCTTAGTTTCAAACGAGCCAAAAGCAAACTCACCGCTATTACCGTGCCACTGCTTGGTATTGCGGCCGGACTAAGTTTGTATACGCCAATGAATATTTTCCTACTCTTGTCACTGGCAGCCGGCAGCATTTTGCACCCGCACATTCGCTATAGTGCGCGCAAATATATCCCAAAACATTTTCTTACGCTGGCAATTGTGCTTGGCGTGGCGGTAACGCTGCCGCTGGCGTACCTTATCTATCGCGATCCAAGTATTGCGCTCACGCTGGCAATTACGTCCGATACTTCATCGTTCAATATTGTCGAAAACCTTAAACTTATTGCGCTGCAACTTTTTGATATTACCGGCACAAGCATTAATTTTACTGGTGCAATTACGCCGTTTATTACGCTACCGTCGCTGCTTTTGGCGCTGCTTGGCGTGTTCCATTTGGTGCGAAATCGCCACGGCGCGCAAAATTATTTGCTCACCGCGTGGATGATTATGTTGCTGCCAATTGCGGTGCTCAATCCGCACCGTCCAGAGCTTTTATTTGTGCCGCTTATGCTGCTTGGTGGCATTGGTATCGCCAACGTGCTGCATTATTGGTACAGCCTTTTCCCGTTCAATCCGTATGCGCGCGCATTTGGGCTGGTGCCGCTGGCGGTGTTTGTAGGCGGCGTGGTATTTACCGATTCGCTGCGTTATTTTCAAGCAACGCACTACAATTCGGCGCTCACCACTAATGTTTCAAAAGATCTTTCAACCATAAAAGGCCAAATTACCGATCTACAAGCCGCCGAAATCACCCCAATTTTGGCCGTTTCGGAAGACGAAGAAGCATTTTATCAGCTGTACAATCAGAAAGAACGTAACGGCGAACTTACCGTTACTACCACCGTCGCCGAACCAACCAGCACCAGCGCCGTCATTGCCACGCGCGAGAGCGAGCAAGTGCGCTCAACGCAAATTCCAACTACCGTACTGGCAGAATCGCACGCCGGCGAAGCGTCCGACCGCATTTACCTCTACAAAACCGAATCCGACATCCGCACGCCATTCTAAAAACCCTGGCGTCCGTGCTATACTAGAAAAGAATACAACCTGAGGAGGAAATTTTTACATGGCGTTTGACCAAATGAAGATGCTTAACGACCTACGAAAAGCACAAAAAGAACTAAAGAAGCAGCAAATTGTGGCTGCAGCTGGTGGCGACGACGAAACCCCAGCAGTAGAAGTAACTATCAACGGCGAGCTGAAGGTGGAAGATATTTCTATCAACCCAGAATACGTTGACCTTGATGACATCGAAGAGCTTGAAGGATGGCTTGAAGCGGCGATTCGCGACGGCATGACAAAGGCGCAAGAAGTTGCCGCCGAAAAGATGAAACCGCTCATGGGCGGCATGAACTTGCCAGGAATGTAGGCACGTGGCGCAGCAATTGCTTCCGAGCGCTCTGACCGCGCTGATTGATGAGCTGGGCAAATTGCCTGGCGTAGGGGTACGCACAGCAGAGCGCTATGCGTACCACCTGCTGCGTGCGCGCGGCGAATCCAACGCTAATTTGGCGCGCGCTATTAACGATTTAAAAACCGGCGTTATTTCGTGCCCGGTAACATTTGCGTTAATTAGCGCCGACGAAGAAGTTTCGCCGCTCTATAGCGACCCGGCGCGCAACAAGCAATTGATTGCCGTGGTCGAAGAACCACTTGATATTATTGCGCTCGAACGCACCGGGCAGTTTAATGGCACCTACCACGTGCTAGGCGGCGCGATTTCGCCGATTGATGGCGTTGGTCCAGAGCAACTGCATATTGCCGAACTGCTTGATCGTATTCAAAACGACGACGTTGAAGAAGTTATTATTGCCACCAATGCCAGCGTAGAAGGCGAATCAACAGCGCTCTTTTTGCAGCGCCAAATTAACGAACTACAGGGTAGCGTGAAGATGAGCCGCCTGGCGCGCGGCTTGCCAGTTGGCGTTGATTTAGAATACGCCGATCAGATTACGTTGAGCCATGCATTAGAGGGCAGGCGAGTACTGTAAAACAGCCAGAAAGAAAAGCACCCCGCTACACAGTCAGTGTAGCGGGGTTTTGAGTAGGCGGAAGGCTACTCGACGGAGGTGGGTTTTTTGAACTTGGCGAGGGTCTTGCCAAGTCTTCTGAGGAAATCGAACCCCACCACCAAGCAAGACACTGTCAGGAAGGAGAAAACAGCAGATGATAAACCTTCAGACGACTCAGCTATCACAGTACAAATAACTGCGAGAACAAAGAACA
>CAMEGH010000019.1 GCA_945916045.1 uncultured Candidatus Saccharibacteria bacterium | reverse complement strand
TGTGCACGATTTCTCGGAAGCAATTAATAACTTCCAGGTGCCACAAGTTCAGTGGTAACAAAACAGTGTTAATTATAAAAGCCGCTCATCTACGAGCGGCTTTTTGCAACTAATCTGGAGGCACCTACGGGAATCGAACCCGTGTACGCGGTTTTGCAGACCGCTGCGTCACCACTCCGCCAAGGCGCCACGTGGCTGGTTTTAGTATAGCAAACTTTTTTGTTTTTCTCACCCCTTGCGGTCTTGAGAGATTTCGTGTAAGATATTTTTAGTGTGATCTTGTAAAAGTTCACTGCACATACTAAGTGTGGCTCTTTAGCTCAGTTGGTAGAGCAGAGGCCTGAAGAGCCTTGTGTCCCCGGTTCAAGTCCGGGAGGAGCCACCAAGTATTGCTTTATGATTCACCCTTTGGTATCATAAACAACATTGAGCGGGTTTAGCTCAGTTGTTAGAGCGCTTCCTTGCCATGGAAGAGGCCAGGAGTTAGAGTCTCCTAACCCGCACCACGAAAAGTCCAGTCCTTGTGACTGGTTTTTTCTTTACATACTCGAACACCAGCATTCAAAAAGAAACTTCTAATGTTATAATTCAATTAATGAATACGGGCAATCTAGCAAGGTTGTTTGCGTCAAAATGGTGGCGTAAACGACGATATCAGTATGCAATAGCGACCTCTTGTGTCGTGTTGCTTGTTGTAAGCTATGTCTTACACACGCCAGACAAACGACTAAAAGTAAATCAGCACACCTATCGGCCGTTACTCCACCTAATCGCCCAGGTAGAGAGCCAAGGAAACTATAATGCCGATGGTCTCAAGAAAGCACTTGTCGAGCCGCAAAAGGTTCTTAATGCGGTTGAGCAGATCAGCCACGAGTAAAAAGTAACCACGAGCGTAAAGCAAATAATCCATGGCACAATAACGCTAAAGTGGATATATCCACAAACTAACGAATAAGGAAACTTAAGACTATGCAAAATAACTCTATCGAGCTTGCTCGCTACGTACGACAACTCTTGAACAAAGGGAAATCAGAAGAAGAAATTAGACAAAAACTCACCGAAAAAGACTGGAAACCTGAACTGATAGACGACGCCATTGCATCAGCAAGGCAAATGAATGATAGTCAGACAAGCGAGAAAGAACCAACACAAGCAGATACCCAGCCTGCGCCGCCTCCACAAACACAGCCAGCAGCTCCACCGCAAGCTTCATCACAATCATACAGACTATTTCAGGCACTTGGCGATGTGACCGCTGCCATACAACACAACACCGGTGCGTTTATTGGATCTATCGTAGTAAGCTGGGCTATTATTATCGTACTGTCATTTATCTTTACGCTTACGCTTGCCGCTGTCCCAGTCGAACTATACCAAGAACCCTCTACTGCATCATCAACGGCTGGCCAAATCACCACAGCCATGTCCGTGCTCTCTTTCTTTGTGACCCTTACATTATTATTCGGAGCCGTCATAGGCGCAGTTCTCACTACCGTAGTCGCACTCGGATTACATTCTGGCATGAAAAAGCAAAAATTCACCCTTAAGTTAATCATTACCTCAAGTTTCGCGCGCATCATTAGAGTTTCACTCGCCAACCTCCTTCTTTCTATTACAGTCATGGCGCCTTTCCTGCTGTCCCTCCTACTACTTAGCGTAATCGAGAGCAATCGAACGGCACCCACTGTCGGAATCAACCTCGACATTATAGCGTACGCACTACCAATGGCACTGGCAGGTATCGCGTGGGCAGTATACTGCTTCTTTCGCTATTCACTCGCACCTTACGTGGCCATGTTTGAACCAGAAACCCCCATACTCAAAACACTTGGACGCAGCCGACGACTACTGTCAAAAGGTGACACTCTATTCTTGCTAAAAGGGCTCTTACTCTTTCTTGTTGCCGGAACAATCACCACACCAATCGCGTCGTCATCAAACTCAGACGCAGTACTAGGTATACACGATATCATCACGCTACTGATCAGTGTCCCTATATCCGTTTACGCGAGCGGTGCACTTTTCGCGCTCTACCACAAGCGTAGTACACAAAGTTAACACAACAGGCCTTTACACACCACTATATTATGTTACAATTATACTAGGTTGCATTTCTTGCATCTTGTATCTGTACATTCCCTATCGTTTGTAGGAGTTCACCATGAACGTCACTCGACCGCTCGTTGGAATCATTCTGACGGCAGGAAACGGCACGCGCCTTGGACCGCTTACTGGCGGGCTCATGGGTACCGGCACCGGCATCAGCAAGGGGCTGAATCGAATTTACGACAAGCCCAACATCTACTACCCGCTGGCCGATATGATTAGCGTCGGTATTCAAGAGGTGCTGATTATCACGGCACAAAACGATCTTCACCAGTATCGAGCGATGCTCGGCGATGGATCGAAGTACGGCATTCGCATCGCCTATGCCGTGCAAAAAGAGCAAAACGGCATCGCCAGCGCTTTTGTGATTGGCGAGGCGTTTATCGGCATGCGTGATGTTTGTTTGATGTTCGCCGATAACGTGTTTATCGGCGACGAGTTTATCAACTGCATCAAGCCGACCGGCCCGATTGACGGCGCGCAAGTTTTTGCCGTTGAAGTTCCCAATCCGTGCGATTTTGGCGTGGTGGAATTTGACGCAAACGGCACGGTGCGCTCCATCGAAGAGAAACCCGCTCATCCGAAGTCTAACTTTGCTGTTCCTGGACTGTATTTTTACGACTCATCTGTCGTGGAAATCGCCAAACAGGTGCAGCCAAGCGATCGCGGCGAGCTGGAGATTTCTTCCGTGAACGAGGCGTATTTGGCGCGCGGCAAACTGGCAGCGCGCAAAATCGACCCGACCGTCACCTGGATGGACACTGGCACGATCGAAGCAATTCTCGAGCTGGAACCGCTCATTCGGGATTACCAGCGAGAAACCGGCAGGCTTTTTGGCAGCCCGGAAATTGCCACGTTCGAGACGGGGCGCATTTCTCCCGACCAACTTTGGCAGTTGGCCGAGGAAAAGCACCTCGCCAAATCCGAATACGGCGAAATGCTGCGCAATTACTGCCTGAAATTCGCCTTCCACTAGACACAAGAAAGGAAAGAATCCGCGACTAAGCACCGGCAACTCGGTGCTTTTTCATTGTCTAATTGGCAACAATTGTGCTACAATAAAAGTAGCATTAACAAAGGAGGTGCACATGGAACAAATGGGATTTATTGGATGGATCGTGATCGGTGGACTTGCCGGTTGGCTCGCGTCAAAATTCATGAATACAGATAAAGAACAAGGTATTTTGGCAAATATTGTCGTTGGTATCATTGGTGCGTTTATCGGTGGATTTGTCGTAAACCTTCTTGGTGGCGATGGCATTACCGGGTTTAATATCTGGAGCTTTGTTGTTGCTGTACTTGGTTCGGTTATCCTTTTGTGGATTCTAAAAGCAGTTCGCAAATAGCAACCACTACCATCCAAAACCGCCTCTCTACGGGGCGGTTTTTAAGTGGTACAATAATAGTATGGAACGAGAGTTGGAGAATGCGCGCCAGCCGCTGGCCGAAAAGTGGGGCCCGCACACACTTGAAGAAGTGATTGGGCAAACACACCTGCTGGGCGACGCCGAGATTCTGCAAAATATCGTTAAGAATAAGCAGCCAGTCAGCCTGATTTTATGGGGGCCGCCTGGCACCGGCAAAACAACGTTGGCGCGTATTATTGCCCGCGAAGTTGAGGCCGAATTTATTGAGCTGTCGGCTGTAACCAGCGGCAAAAAAGACGTCGAAAAAGTCATCGAACACGCCCGCCAAAATTGGAATTTGCAACTGCGCACTATTTTGTTTGTGGACGAAATTCACCGCTTCAACAAGGCGCAGCAAGATGCGTTTTTGCCACACGTAGAATCTGGCTTAATTACACTGATTGGCGCCACCACCGAAAACCCCAGCTTTGAAGTGATTACGCCACTGCTGAGCCGAACACGCGTGCTTGTATTGCAGCCACTCAAAAAAGAAGAAATTATAGCAATTATTGAGCGTGCGCTTACAACGCTTGATAAAACCAAAAATGTTACACCAGAAGCCATCGACTATTTGGCGGAACTTTCTGGTGGCGATGCGCGTGTAGCATTAGGGAACCTAGAACTTTCGCTTTCGTTTGGCAAGAAAAAGGTTACGACCGAAATCGTAAAAGCCGCCGCGCAAAAACGCGTGCCCGGCTACGACAAAAAGGGCGATATGCACTACGACGTGATTAGTGCGTTTATTAAAAGCATGCGCGCGAGCGAAACCGAGGCAACGCTGTACTACCTTGCCCGCATGATTGACGCCGGCGAAGACCCGAAGTTTATTGCACGGCGGATGCTCATTTTTGCCAGCGAAGATATTGGCCTTGCCGGAAACGGCGCATTGCAGCTTGCCTTGACGGCGTTTCAGGCGGTTGAGCGCGTGGGGATGCCCGAAGCAAATTATATTTTGTTCCACGTGGCCACGGCGCTGGCGCGCAGCAAAAAATCACGCGAATCATCTGAACTTATGTACAGTGCCAAGGCGCTCGCCAAACAGTTCCCGGATGCGCCCGTGCCGCTCCATATTCGCAATGCGCCCACCAAACTCATGAAAGACCTTGGCTACAACAAAGGCTATAAATGGGACGCAAACTTCAAGCACGAAAAGGGGTACTTGCCCGATGAAATTACCGAATCACGCGCGTAACTTACAGCGAAAATTCATCATGCAACGCGGCATACACACCGTTCGTCCAACCAAAACCATCTTGCAGTGGATATTCCCCGCCGCCGCCAAGCCGATTTTCGTTTACAACGTCGTATTTTTCAATCATTTTGTGGCGCGTTGAGAACACCATTTCGGTCGAGCCCATCCAGCGCTTTTTAATTTCACTCGCAAGCTCGTTGTAGCCGTAGCGGCGCAAACCTTGGATGGTTACCCACTGCAGCGGCGCCCAACCATTTGGCAAATCCCATTGTTGACCGGTGTTTTCGAGCGTCGAAACCACGCCGCCGCTCTTCAAAAAGTCAGTTTCAATTTTGCGCGCCACCGCAGCCGCTTGTTCTGGCGTAGCAATGCCGCTCGCCAATGGGAACATCGCCGCGAGCGTAGGGCGCTTGGTTGCTTCGCCCACGCGAAAATCAAAATCATAAAAGAATTCGCTCGCGTCATCCCAGCAATACCGCCGAATCGCATCCGCGCGCTGCTCTGCCAAACGGCGGAACTTTTTCTCTAGCACTGATTGCTTCAAATGACTGTACGTTTCGGCAATTAACACTTCTAAATCATACAGCAAGCAATTCAAATCCACCGCCACCAAATCGGTCGTATGAATTGTGCGAATATCCTGCGGATCGCGAAACCAGCGCGAACTAAAATCCCAGCCGCTTTCTGCACCGGCGCGCAAATCCAAAAAGATTTTGTCTTTATTTGCGGCGTTTTCAGCCGTTTCCAAATCCTCAAATTGCGATTCGGGGCGTGGCGTTACCTGGTTGTCGTAGTAGCGCGCCATCGTAGCACCATTTGGCATGCGCACCACACGCGCGTACGCTTGGCTGTCAACGTGGCTTTTTACCGTCGCTTTTCCCTTAATCCAAAACCGATATTCCGCCAAAAGGTGCGGTAAATATTCAAAATACGTGCGCTTTTTGCCATTATTTGTGGCCAGCAATTTTACCATGTGGCTAAAAAACGGCGGCTGCGAGCGGCTCAAAAAATACGAACGATTTGCGGTCGGAATAAAGCCATATTTTTTAATCATGTAGACGTAATTTTTCATCATGCCTTCGATCGTATCCCAGCGATCATCCGCCGCCAGCCCAAGCATAATAAAATACGTGTCCCAATAAAACTGCTCGCTAAAACGCCCGCCCGGCACGACATATTCGTACGGAAGCGCCAAAAGCGAGCCGCGGTTTTTGCGGTTGCGGCGCTGCAATTGCGGCCACAATTCTGTCACATGCTGGCGCGGATTGCGGTCGGGCGACATAATAAAAACTTGCTCTTTGTGCGGCGCAAATTCGTAAAAATGGCGGCTCAAAAATTCCGACAAATTAAAATTTGGGTCTTTTTTTGCCAAGCGATATTCGCGCATAATTTCGTTGGCGCGTTTGCGCGGCACAAGGTCGACAAACGTTTTGCCGTCGCTGTAAATGCGGCGCATTTGCACTTCGTTAAAGAGGTCGCCAAACGCTTCTTCGGGGCTTTTCCCGCCCGAAAGTAACCGTCCCGTTGTTTGCACAAGAGCGGTTTTAAATCGGTGCGGTACTATCCTGGGTGCGCGAGCCATATTGTGTAATTATAGCATTAGCGGCGGGCGAACGATAGAGTGAGCGCCGGGCGATTTTTACGCGTTTTAATCGTGGTTATGGTGTTCGTGATCGTCGTGCGAATGTTCATCGTGGTGATGATCGCTATGGTCGTGCGCCTCGTGACTATGGCCTTCATGGCCGCGGTGCGCGTCTCCTTCATGATGATGTTCGTGCGAATGCTCGCCGTGATCATGCCCCGGATGCGCAATATATTCATGCGCAATTGTCGTGGTAACGCCCACAAACACGACGCCAAAAAGCAGCACCAACGCCTGCAAATTTGCCTTGCGCCGCTCGGATTCGCTGTGGATTGTCGGCACAATATCGCTGGCTGCAATGTAGATGAAAAAGCCGGCGATACTTGCCAAAAGCAACGACTGCGAGACATCAAAATGCCCGCCAAGCCCATACACCAATGCTGCACCGACCACTGTCACCAGCGCGCTCGCCACATTTACCAAAATAATGCGCTTCTTTTTCATGCCACGCGCCAAAAGCAAGCCAAAATCGCCAATTTCTTGCGGAATTTCGTGCGCCGCAATTGCCAGCGTTGTTACCAATCCAACCGCCGGGTTTACTAAAAACGCCGCACCAATCGCCAAACCGTCAATAAAATTATGCAACGTGTCGCCAATAATAATCAGCGAGGTTGTGCGGTGCTTTTCGACCTTGCCTTTTTTGTCGGCATGTTCGTGGTGGTGATGAAACCAGCTCAGGCCGCGCTCTAAAAAGAAGAACGCCAAAAACGCCAGCAGCACCGTCATAGAAATCGCGCGCGGTTCGCCGTGTTCGAGCGCTTCGGGGAGCAAATCAATAAACGCCGCCGCCAAAAGCGCACCCGCCGCAAACGGCACCGCGTATTTTTGCACCACCTTGGCGCCTTTTCGCTCAGAAAGTAAATAAAGTCCACCCGACAGCGACAGCAAACTGCCGACCGTTGCAGCCAGTAATAAAAGTATCCATTCGTTCATAATTTTATAGTACTCCTGTTTGCTAGCGGTTGCAAAATTGTTGCAAAAAATATACAAATTATTGCATTTTTGTTGCAGAAATAACAAAAAATCGCCACATAACCTCTGTGGCGATTTTGTGCATGTAGCGTACTATGTGCTACTTTTTAGCAGCACGTTTTCGCTCGTTTGCGTCCAAATAGCGCTTGCGTAGGCGCAAGTTTTTTGGCGTCACTTCAAGCAACTCGTCGTCTTCGATAAAGTCGATACATTGCTCAAGGCTCAGTTCGGTATGCGGCGTTAGCTGGACGGTTCCGTCTGAAGATTTTGAACGCATATTTGTTAGCTGCTTCGCTTTACATACGTTAATTTCCAAATCTTCCTGGCGATTGTACACACCGACGATCATACCAGGGTAGACTTCCGTGCCCGGGCCAACCAACAAGTCGCCACGCGCTTCAGCCGCTTGCAATGCGTAACCAGTCGTCATGCCAGCTTCAAAGGCAATCAGCACGCCGTTACGGATTTTTGGCAATTTGCCGCCCATTGGCTGATAGCCGTGCGGCAAGCTGTTCATGATAACCGTGCCTTTTGTGGCGGTGAGCAAAATGTTACGGAGACCAATGAGCGCGCGCGTTGGCAAGATGTAGGTCATGCGTGCCGTGCCGCTCGAAGTCGTTTCCTGCCCGCGCATTTCTGCCCGGCGAGCGCCAAGTTCCTGGCTAATTGTACCAACAAATTCCGACGAAACTTCGATAAAAAGCTCCTCAACTGGCTCTTGCTCGATGCCGTCAACATCAATCGTTACCACTTGCGGGCGACCAACTTCAAATTCGTAGCCTTCGCGGCGCATCGTTTCGATCAACACACTAAGGTGCAATTCACCACGGCCAGATACGGTGTAGCCGATGCCATCTTCGACCACGCGCAAACTCACGTTTGTTTCAAGCTCTTGCGCGAGGCGGTCGCCAATTTGGCGGCTGGTTGAAAATTCACCTTCTTTGCCTTTTAGCGGGCTCGTGTTTGGACCAAGATACATGCTCAACGTCGGTGCTTCAATATCGATCACTGGTAGCGCTTCTGGGTGTTCTTTATCGGCAATCGTATCGCCAATGTGCGCTTCTGAAATACCGGTCAGCGCCACGATATCGCCAGCAACTGCTTCGGTAATTTCTTCGCGATTCAGGCCACGGTAACCAAACAGTTTGTCGATACGGCCAGAAATTTGTGCGCCATCACGCTTAATCAGCGCTGTTGCCAAGCTCTTTTTTGCAACACCGCGAGCTACACGGCCAATCGCGTATTTGCCAAGGAACGAATCGTATTGCAAGCTTGTTACTAGCAGTTGGAACGTGCCGTTCGGGTCAACATCTGGCGCAGGCACGTCATTAATAATTGCTTCAAAAATTGGTGTCAAATCTGCATGTTCGCTTGGGTTTTCTGGCACATCTTTCCAGGCTTTTCCGTCGCGGCCAATCGCAAAATACACTGGATACTGCAACTGGTCGTCGCTAATTGCGAGCTCCAAAAACAAGTCCGACACTTCGTCAAGCACTTCATCAACACGGCGCGATGGCTTATCGATTTTATTCACGATGACCACAGGTTTCAAGCCAAGTTCAAGCGCCTTTGAAAGCACAAATTTTGTTTGCGGCATTGGGCCTTCTTGAGCATCCACCACTAACAATACACCATCGGCCATGTTGAGCGTGCGCTCCACTTCGCCAGAAAAGTCGGCGTGCCCTGGTGTGTCGATAATATTGATTTTGTAGTCGCCGTAGTACACGCTGGTTTGCTTGGCGGTAATGGTGATACCCCGTTCGTGCTCTTGGTCGCCGCTGTCCATAATCAGATCTTGGCTCATTTCCGCCTGGTTATCGCGGAAGGTTTTACTTTGCTTTAGTAGCCCATCCACCATAGTAGTTTTGCCGTGGTCGACGTGGGCAATAATCGCAATATTGCGTATGTTCTTTGGGTCTTTCATAAAATGTACTCGGGTATGCCGAGTCTCCTTGTTTTTATTTTAACAGATTAGAACTATACCTGCAAGAAAATTACTATTGCTTTTTGCGTAGTTTTGTGATAAAAAAGTGTTCTATTCTACGTCGTGATCGAGTTTTGCAATCAGTCTACGAACGTCATTCCACTCGCCCTTTGTGTAG
>CAMEGH010000018.1 GCA_945916045.1 uncultured Candidatus Saccharibacteria bacterium | reverse complement strand
GGTGTGATTGTGCCGCGCAACTATGCTATACTACAAAGTACTTATGGCAAAAAAGAAACAACGCTCCCGCACCTACGCCCGCAATCGCCCAGTGGTTAGTCGCAAAGGGCTCGAAAATTTGTGGGAATCCGACGGCACCTATGTGCTAAAATTGGTGCTCGTAACGCTTGGCGGTTTGATGTGGATTCGTTTGTCTGACCCGATTGTGCTGGGCGTGGTTCCGTTTGGCGCGTTTCCAGCGGGCGCATTAATTGTTGGATTGTTGCTCGCGTGGCTTGAAAAAGCGCAGTTTAACCGCAAAATTATGTACGCAGTGCTGGTGGTTGTAACGATTATTGGCTTTTTTGTCGATGCGGGAATCGTACTGTAGCGGCGCCAAAAAGGTGAAAACCGCCCTTGGAAAAGGGCGGCTGTACCGAGAATAGTGTCTCGATCGCTAATCGCGGACAAAGCACGAAAATGCCAGAATGTATCGACCTAGGTCGTTTACAAACATGTCTGCATCGTCAAGCAGTACGTAACGCTCGGCATTAGCACCTTCGTCTACAAGTGCAGACAGGAGGGCTTTTGCCTCGGCCGTTTCGTCAACCTCGATGTCGGTAGAAATAAACACGACATGCGGTTTGTGCTTGGGCTCGTGCTGCATTTTGCGATGACATTCATCGTAGATAGTCTGCACGGCTTTGCTTAGCGCAGCGCCTCGTACTTCTACTTCAAGCGTGCGCAAGGGAGGTTCGGGCGATTCCATGGCGATCACTTCCGTTTCGAATAGTAGGTACATAGGCAATATTTTACCTGTGTATATTATACCAAAATTACACAAAAAGTCAATGCTAGACTGCGCGGTAAAATTTGCAGAAAAGTAAAAACCGCCCTCGTGAAAGGGCGGGGTGTAGCTGGTAGCTACGGCGGTTCACGCTACCGGCGGATATGGCCGGGTGGCGACGGGTTCTACGGAGCGCCATTTCCACTGGGCATGAATGTGCGTCACCGGCTCGGCTCGCATTGGTCCATCGGATCCGGGTGCGAGCAGTGCATGCTTGAATATGCGTGGCTCGGTGAACTGCACCGGCTGGCGCCAGTCCATGTTTGCTTGCAGCATGGCCTGGATGATAAATTCCAGACCGTCATCAAAATCATCACAGATTTCGATAGCTACGGCAGTGCAGTTCGGATGCTCGCGCAGCCACTCGTCAACAGCCTGAAAGATGTCGCTCACGATACTATCAAGCTTGCGAACGCCGGCTTCAGTGCGGGTTTTGAGTTGCATGGCTCTGGTCCTTTCTAGTGTGAGCCGAGTTGGCTCAGCTGCCTGAACGCGGGTGCGGTCCAGGGGTAAAACTAGGCGGTAGGTGCGTAGACGAATTCGCCTTGAGGTGTATTATACATTTTATTACAAAAAAAGTCAATTATTTGGCGCCAAAAGAAAAAGCCCACGATATTCATAATGACAGAATAGCGTGGGCGGAACGGTTGCATTCAAGCGGTGCTGCGCTTGCCCGGTACGTCGAAGACGCAGCTGATGACGACGGCCAGTAGCACAGAAAGCGTTGCTAGCGTGAGGCCTTTTTCCCACCAGGCGAGTACACCTACGGACGGGAGCACGAACAGCATAGCGAGGCTGAATACGCCAAACATAAAGCAGTACGCTTCGGCTAGGCCTTCTTTGTCATCGCATTCATCTTACTTGGTGAACATCTGGGCCTTCAGCCAGTACGTAACGCTCAGGTAGAGTGTCACAAAGATACCAGCGGCGATAGGGGCAACGGCAAAAAAGTAGACGTTTCATGGCGAACCTCCTAAGGTAGTTGAAGTATAGAACCGTTCTATACTACTCCATGTTTATATAATAGCAAAATATACGCTTTTTGTCAAGAATTGAGGCAGTACAAGAGGTGTTTTTAGAAAGAAAAACCCACCGAACTGCGGAGGATTCTTCGTGGAATCAACTCCTTTCGGTGGGGTGTTGGTTAGCGTCTGCAGGCTGGGTGGCTCGAAGCCTCTTTGATGTTGCCGTCCCAGCTGTAGACGAGCGTGTCGCCTTCGCAGTGCTTCAGTACGCCAGACGGCATACCGCTGGGGTCGAGCACCACAGTCGGGAAGCGGACAGCTTGCTTCACATCGGAGTGGTCACTGCGCTCAAGATCATGAGCGACGATGTCGTAGAACTTGCTGAGTTGCGGATCGTCCGACTGGTTCGTTTCGGTACCGGCGCCGCAGCTCAAGAGCGACACGCCGGCAATGATCAAAGCTGCAAAAATCAGCACCGCAAGGCCAAGCAGCTTTCCGATTCCGCCGGTTTCGGCATGCGTTTTGGCGATCGGTTTGCGCCCGTCTGGCATAAACGACGGTTCTTTGCCGAAGTGCTTGTCTTCGGGGCTTGAATGGTTCATTTGCATGAAAACGTTCATGGCTACCTCCTTGGTATCCTGTAAATAGGCGGTCTATTTACAAAGCCAACACATATATTATAGCAATATAGCCGTAAAAAGTCAATACTTAGACGAGTTTTGCCGCCGCCGCAAATGGCTCGCAAAAATACCTCTATAAAATACACATAAAACCCTTGACGCACACCCTAAAATCATGCTACAATACCTAAGTTACTTTTATGTACAATAATATCAAGCGACCTTGGTGAATCGAAAGGTCCCGGAGCTGGAGGAGACGAAAGCAGCAGGGAAACCGTCGGCCACCAAGGGTTTTAAGTGGGAGAGTAAAGAGGGCTATGAAAGCACTTCTCGGTACCAAAATTGGTATGACCCAAATCATCAGCGAGGAAGGTGTTGCTGTTCCAGTAACATTGATTCAAGCTGGCCCTGTGACTGTGACTCAGGTCAAGACCGTTGAAACAGACGGCTACAACGCAGTGCAAGTGGCATTTGGTGAGGGTAAGAACCTGAGCAAGGCCGTGGCTGGACACACCAAGTCAGCCAAAGTGAACCCGAAGCACATTCGGGAAATTCGCGTCACAGAACTACCAGAAGGTCTTAAGGTAGGTGATACGATCGATGTAAACGCGTTTGAACTAGGAGAGACAGTTCATGCAACCGGTACATCAAAAGGTAAGGGGTTTGCCGGCACGGTAAAACGCCATAACTTTAATACTAGCAAGAGCACTCACGGTGGGAACGGAAACGTTCGTAAGCCGGGATCAATTGGATCAATGTATCCACAGAAGGTCTTTAAGGGCAAGAAAATGGCTGGTCGTATGGGGCACGATCGCGTTACTGTTAAGAATTTGGCAGTTGCGTATATCGACCCAGAGAACAACCTGATTGGCCTAAAAGGCGCTGTACCTGGTCCGAAAAAGGGTCTCGTAATGATCGGAGGGAAAGCGTAATGGCAGAAGCAACTACCAAAAAAGCAAGCTTGCCCAAAGAAGTATTTGCAGTAGACGTGCCAAACCACGAACTACTAAAATTGGCGTACGATAGCTACCTTGCTAACGCTCGCCTTGCAAGCGCGACTACCAAACAGCGTGGCGAAGTCCGCGGTGGTGGTAAAAAGCCATGGAAGCAGAAGGGGACAGGCCGTGCACGTTTTGGTTCGAGCCGTAACCCAATCTGGCGTGGCGGTGGTATCGTTTTTGGCCCACGTGGGAACGAAAACTACACCAAAAAGCTTTCGAAGACAAGCAAGCGCGTGGCAGTTCGCCAAGCGTTGACTCTTGCCAACGAAGCAAAGAAGATTGTCGTTAAAGACATCACAACAACTGGTAAAACTGCTGAAGTCGCCAAATTCTTGGCTGACAACAAGTTTGAACGCAAGACATTGATCGTGGTAGACAAAAAATCTCCAGAGATCATTCGTGCAACCAGCAACTTGCAGCAAGTTCGCCTTGTATCTGCAATGTACTTGAACGTGTTTGATATTCTCAACGCGGATCACATTGTGGTAGCAAACGCGGCATTGCCAGTAATTACCGAATGGCTTACAAAGGAGGAAGCGTAATGATTAGTGTAATTCCACGCGCAACCGAAAAAGCCTACGGACAAATTGCCACCAAGAATACGTACGTGTTTGATGTACCAACTACTGCCAACAAACAGCAAATCGCTGAAGCGGTTGCTGAACAATTTGAGGTAGAAGTAAAGGGCGTGAAAACACTCGTACAACAAGGTAAGGCAGTACGTTTTAGCCGCGGTAAGAACCGTTACCCAGGTACTACAAAGCGTAAAGACACCAAGAAGGCGTATGTAACGCTTGCTGAAGGCAGCTCGATTCAAGTATTTGAAGAACAGCCCGCAGCAGAAGAGGAGAAGAAGTAATGCCAGTAAAGCAATACAATCCAACTACTCCAGCACGTCGTGGCATGACCAGCCAAGACCTAAGCGAGATCACAACCAAGAAACCGCTTAAAAGCTTGATCAAGACAAAAAAGCAAAACGCTGGCCGTAACAACCAGGGTCGCATTACCGTGCGTCACCGTGGTGGCGGTGTAAAGCGTCACTATCGTCTCCTTAACCACCGTTTGGCTGATGGCCTTACGTTGACCGTTGAGGAAATCGAATACGATCCAAACCGTTCTGCACGTATCGCACGTGTCAAAGACCAACACGGTTTGTACCACTACATCCTTGCTGACACGCAAATGTTTAAGGGTAAGGTGATCGAAAGCGGCAAAGAAGCAACGATTGAAGCATCAAACCGTATGCCACTGAGCCGTATCCCTGTTGGTACACAAATCTACGCAATCGAAATGGTACCTGGTAAGGGCAGCCAAATGGTTCGCTCTGCGGGAACAAAAGCACAGCTTATGGCCAAAGAGGGCGATTACGCACTTGTAAAAATGCCATCAGGTGAAGTGCGCAAATTCCGCGTAGAATGTGAAGCAAATATCGGTGTTGTCGGTAACGTTCAGCACCAAAACGTGAAGATCGGCTCGGCTGGTCGTAAGCGTCGCAAGGGTATTCGCCCAAGCGTACGTGGTGTTGTAATGAACGCCGTAGATCACCCACACGGTGGTGGTGACGGTGGTGCGCACGGTCCAGGTAAACCACCGCAGACTCCATGGGGTCAGCTGACACTTGGCTACCGCACGCGACGCCGCAAGGATACTAATAAGCTAATCGTACGAACTCGCCATGATGCGAAGAGGAAGAGGTAACATATGAGTCGTTCACTCAAGAAAGGTCCGTTCGTTGATGCGAAGCTTGCAAAAAAAGTTGCAGCGCTTTCAAATGACGATCGTACTGTTATCAAGACGTGGGCTCGTGCAAGTACCATCACTCCAGATATGGTAGGTCGCACGATTGCTGTCCACAACGGACGTGTCCACGTACCTGTGTTTGTTACGGAAAATATGGTTGGTCACAAACTCGGTGAGTTTAGCCCAACGCGTAAGTTCCGCAAACACGGTGGAAAGGACAAGAAGTAATGGCCGATACATTAACTGTACGCGCCTACATTAAAGGCGTAGACCAAGCGCCACGCAAGGTGAGCATTGTTGCCAGCCTCGTGCGTGGTCGTACGGTTGCCGACGCGTTGGTTATTTTAGACCACACGCCACGTCGTTCTGCACTTGCAGTCAAGAAAGCAATTGCTTCTGCTGCTGCAAACGCAACTAACAACCACGGGCTTGATAGCAAGTCATTGGTCATTTCAACACTGAGCGTTACTACCGGTCCACGCATGCGCCGCTTTAAGCCTGCCAGCCGTGGACGTGCGTTGCCATTCGAAAAGAAGAGCAGCCACATTTTGGTAGAAGTAACTGGGGTTGAAAAGCCAAAGAAGAAGCCAGCTGCAAAGAAGGCCGCTTCAAAGCCAGCTAAGAAAGAAGAGGAGAAGTAAGATGGGACAAAAAGTAAACCCAATCAGCTTCCGCCTGCAAGTACACAAAAACTGGAGCTCTCGCTGGTTTGCTAACAAGCGCGACTTTAGTAAATGGCTTGCAGAAGACATCAAGATGCGTGAGCTTATTGAAGCAAAATTTGCATCTCGTCCAACAATTAATCAAATTGAAATTGAACGTTCGGCTAACCAGGTAACTATCACTATTCACACTGCAAAAGCAGGTGTTGTGATTGGCCGTGGTGGTGCTGGCGTACAAGATTTGAAGAAGCAACTTGAAAAGATTTCAAGCTTGCCAGTTCGCATTAACATTGAAGAAGTAAAGCGCCCAGAAATTGCTGCAAAGCTTGTGGCCGAGAACATCGCTCGCCAAATGGAACGCCGTATTAACTTCCGTCGTGCAACAAAAATGGCCGCACAAAACGCCATGAACGCCGGCGCCAAAGGTATCCGTATCGAGGTGTCTGGTCGTTTGAATAATGCCGAAATGGCTCGCCGCGAAAAGGTAATCGAAGGCTCTGTGCCACTTCATACCCTCCGCGCTGATATCGATTTCCACTCAGCACGTGCAAACGCGCCAGGTGTTGGTATCATCGGTGTGAAGGTGTGGATCTACAAGGGCGAAAGGAGTGATGCGTAATGTTACTTCCGAAGAAAACCAAGTATCGCAAGATTATGAAGGGTAAAAACAAGGGTGTCGCAAACCGTGGTAACACTATCGCGTTTGGTGATTTCGCCTTGCAGTCCCAAAGTAACAACGATGTAACCTCACGCCAAATCGAGTCAGCTCGCCAGGCAATGACTCGTTACATCAAGCGTGGCGGTAAGATTTGGATTCGTATCTTTCCGCACATTTCTCGTACTCGCAAACCAGTCGGTTTGAAGATGGGTATGGGAAAAGGGCAGCCAGAATTTTTTGCCGCAAAGGTAAAAGCTGGTACCGTACTGTTTGAAATGAAGGGTGTGTCTGAAGAAGTAGCGCGTGAAGCGATGCGTCTTGCGAGCCACAAGCTTCCAGTAAAAACTAAATTTATTAAGCGAGAGGACGCGTAGCAATGGCTGAGAAAAAAGCAACCAAAGCAGCTGCTGCAAAGCCTGCACAAGAAGTAAAAACGCTTGCACAGCTCCACGAAGAGCTTGCAACCAAGCGTAAAGAACTTGTTGACGCAACTCGTGGCCTTCGTGCAGGTGAACTGCAAAACCCACGTGTCTTGCGTGCTACTCGCAAAGAAATCGCTCGTTTGTTGACTGCTATTAACGCAGCTCAGCAAGTAAGCGAAGAAGGAGAAAAGTAATATGGCCAAGACTTTGACCGGTATCGTGACTTCAGACAAGCGCGATAAGACGATCACCGTGACGGTAACTAGCCGTGAGACTCATCCGCTTTACGGGAAGCAGTACACGGTAAACCGAAAGTACCAAGCCCACGACGAAAAGAACGAAGCAAAAGAAGGCGACAAAGTTCAGATTTCTGAAACTCGCCCTGTTTCAAAGACAAAGTCGTTTGCGCTCAGCAACATCGAAGAAAAAGCGCGCGGTGCAATCGAACTCAAAGAAGAAGTGAACGAAGCCGTGAAAGATACACGTGACTACGATCACGACGAGAAGGAGACTGCATAATGATCCAACAAGAATCACGTCTAAAGGTAACCGACAACAGCGGTGCGAAGGAAATCCTTTGTATCCGTGTGCTTGGCGGTACTGGCCGTCGTTACGCTCGTGTTGGTGATGTTATCGTAGCAACCGTTAAGGAAGCAAACCCAACCGGGAACGTAAAGCGCAAATCTGTCGTAAAGGCCGTCGTTGTACGTACTCGCGACAAGATTCAGCGTAAAGATGGCTCAACCATCTGCTTTGATGACAACGCAGCGGTAATTATCGGCGACGATAAGCAGCCAAAAGCAACACGTGTATTTGGCCCCGTTCCACGCGAACTTCGTGACCAAGGCTACAGCAAGATTATTAGCTTAGCACCGGAGGTACTCTAGTATGGCACGAATCAAGAAAGACGATACTGTAAAACTTCTTTCAGGTAAGTACAAAAACCAAACCGGCAAGGTATTGGAAGTGCTCCCAAAGAAGAACGCTGTATTGATTGAAGGCGTTGGCGTTGGCAAGCGTAAGGTAAAGCCAAGTCAATTTAACCCACAAGGTGGCATGAAGGACATTCACGTTCCAACGCCACTACACAAGGTTGCTCTTGTGGTGGACGAAAAGGCGAGCACTACCAGCCGCGTTGGCTACGTAAAAAACGATGACGGCAAAACCGTTCGCGTGGCTCGTCAACTAAAGAATAAGGAGATTAAATAATGGCAAAAGCTACCAAAACAGCTGCCTATGCTCCTCGCTTGAAAGCTTTGTATAACGATACTATTCGTAAAGAACTCCAAGCCGAACTCAAGCTCGATAACGTACATCAAGTACCAAAACTCGAGAAGATTGTCGTAAGCGTAGGCCTCGGTAAAAATAAGGATGACAAGCGCCACTACGAAGTGGTCAAGAACACCCTTAACAAAATCACTGGCCAAGCGCCGATTGACCGCATGGCAAAGAAATCAATCGCTGGTTTCAAAATCCGTGCAGGCATGAACCGTGTTGGTATTAACGTTACCTTGCGTGACGCGCGCATGTACGAATTTATGGATCGCTTCATCAACGTTGCGATGCCACGTATTCGTGACTTCCGCGGTACTGGTGCAAAAGGTTTCGACAAGAGCGGCAACTACAACATGGGCGTGACTGAACAGTCAATCTTCCCAGAGCTTTCGTTCGAAGAAACACAACATCTTCATGGTTTGCAGGTTACCTTTGTAATCGCCAACGAAGACAAGGCACACAGCCGAGCATTGCTTGAAAAATTCGGTGTACCGTTTGAGAAGGAAGGAGATCGACGCTAATGGCTAAGAAATCAATGATCGCACGCGACGAAAAGCGTAAGAAGATGATCCTAAAGTATGCCGAAAAGCGTGCTGAACTAAAGGAAATGGGTGACCAAGAAGGTTTGCAAAAACTTCCTCGTAACTCAAGCCCTGCACGCTGGAAGAACCGTGACGTTTTGAACGGTCGTCCACATGCATACATGCGCCGATTCGGTTTGAACCGTATCAATTTCCGCGAAAAAGCCTCAAAGGGTGAAATCCCAGGCGTAACAAAGAGTAGTTGGTAGGAAGGAGAAAAGATATGTCTATGCAAACTACAGACCCAATCGCTGACCTACTTACTCGCATCCGTAACGCAAAAATGGTTGGCAAAACGGAAATCCGTGTTCCATCAAGCAAAATGAAGAAAGTGGTGGCAGAACAGCTTAAAAAAGCTGGATACCTTACCGATGTAAAGGTAGAAGCCGCAAAACCACGCGACATTTTGGTGGTAACGATTAACAAACCAGGTGAAAACAGCACTATCAACGAGATTACTCGTTTGAGCAAGCCTGGCCGACGTATGTACGTTAAATCAGCAGAAATCCCTAAAGTAAAGAGCGGCCGCGGCCTTGTATTGATATCAACATCGAAAGGTGTGATTACCGGGCAGGAAGCGACAAAGCAAAAACTTGGTGGCGAACTTCTTTTGAAGGTGTACTAATCGAGTTGTTCGGTAGAAAATACCTCCCTTTTATGGGGAGGTATTTTTTTGTTTGGGCGATTAGTTATACTAAAGCTAGAATGAAGCAGCAAAAATCC
>CAMEGH010000017.1 GCA_945916045.1 uncultured Candidatus Saccharibacteria bacterium | reverse complement strand
AATCGTTAGTCCGGGGAAACCTGGAGCGGGAGTTCGAATCTCCCATCCTCCGCCAAATAGAAAATGCGACCTTTATGGTCGTTTTTTCTATTCCTGTGTAAAACCAAAACAAAATAGCACCCCATCGGAGTGCTATTTCATTCTACAGCGATCGCTTAGATATTGCGTCGGCTCAAAAGGTAGTAGTGAGTCGAAAGGCCAAGGGCGGCAAAACCAACTCCTGCGCCAACCAGGCTGGTTGCACCGGTTTTCGGTAGTTCTACTGGGTGCGCACATTCTGGGCTTGCGGCTGGCAAGTGTTCAAATCCTGGGATTGGGCACTTTGCTTCACATTCTTTTAGGTCGCGGGTGTGGCGAGCTTCGTCAAATTCTTCCTCGGTGATGGTGATAATTTGGCGGT
Organism: uncultured Candidatus Saccharibacteria bacterium; assembly: GCA_945916045.1. Lineage (GTDB taxonomy): Bacteria > Patescibacteriota > Saccharimonadia > Saccharimonadales > Saccharimonadaceae > CAMEGH01. The sequence continues at coordinate 9,689 of CAMEGH010000017.1, read as the reverse complement.
TTTCAAGGTCGCACACCACAATTTCTTCGGCGGTTTCGCAATCTTGCAGATTGGTTGAGTGCTTGTTTTCATCAAATTCGGTTTCGCGAATTGTGATGATTTCCTTCGTTTCAAGTTCACACACCTGCATCTTCACACAATCTTTAAAGTTGCGGCTGTGCTTGGTTTCGTCGAACTGATCTTCGCGGATTTCAATCAGTGAATCGGTTTCAAGCTCACACACCTCGATGCGCGGAATACAATCTTCGAGGTTGCGGCTGTGCTTGTTGCCGTCAAAATCATCTTCGTCAATCTTAATGATGCGGCCGGTTTCCACTTCGCACACTTCGATAATCACCACTTGGCAATCTTCGAGGTTGCGGCTGTGAACTTCAGGATTAAACTGATCTTCTTTGATGGTAATAATGCGTTTTGAGGCAAGTTCACACACTTGAATATCGCGCACAACCGGCTTTGGCGGCTCTGGCGGTTTTGGCGGTTCAACCGGGGTGGCGTAAATTGGGTTTGCGCAATCTTTTACAATCGCGTATTTGAAATTGCCATTGCCATCAAGCACCACGAGCGTTGGCAGCGAGGCGTTTGGGTTGGCAAATGCGCGCCCGCCCACATGCGAGGTTTGGTAATAGGTTTTGCCGGCAATCGAAATTGGCTGGCTGTGCTGAATGGCGTGGCGGCCAATGCTGGCAGCGTTTCGGGCAACTACACGGCCGTCGGCGATAACTTCGCCTTTGTTGTTGGATTGACCGTCAAATACGCGGTCGCCAGGCGCCAAATCTGGCTTGATCCAGTAGTGGTCGTAAATTGCGCGGAAATCGCCACACACATTTGCCTGGTAGTGGCGGGCGATATCGCCCTGGTTGTGCGTGCCGCTGCGCACAATATCGTTGGTGTTACATTCGTTTGAGGCGCTGGTGGCAGGCTGGTTAAACTGGTACAAGCCAATTCCCGTAAATACCAACGAAAGCACAAAAAAGCCGCTGACGACGACTTTGTTGCCTTTGGCGTGCCGAAATTGATTGCCGACGTTGCGCAACTTAGATTTAATAGAGTTCTTTTTTTGTTTCATGGTGGTTTCCGCTTTTTATTTGTGTGTTTAGTAAAAAGTGCTTTTATACTACCACAAGCATTTTGTGGCGTCAAGCGGGCGACAAAAATGCTACAATACTATCTATGCAAACAAAATTCTTTTCTGCGCTTAAAAACGCGTTTCACCCCCTCGTTTTACTATCTTTTGTGGCCGGCTTTGTGCTCATGGCCTACGAACTTGCCGCTGCACGCATTTTGGCGCCAAGTATCGGCAGCTCAATGTACGTGTGGACGAGCGTGATTGGCACAATTATGGTAGCGCTAAGTGTGGGTTATTACGCTGGCGGCAAATTGGCCGATGCGCGCAACGAAAAGCTAGATGTAGTGGCGCTTTGTTTTGCGACCGCGGGTTTAATCAGTGTGACGTTGGTGATGTATCCGCCGCTGCTAGTGGGGATTGAAGTGTGGCAAATAGACCAACGTATTAAGGGAGTGGTTGCGGCGTTGGTGCTATTTGCACCAGCTAGTGTAACGCTTGGGATGATCAGTCCGTACGTGGCAAAATTAAATATTACGTCGCTTAAAACCAGCGGGCAAGAAGTGGCGATTTTGAGCGCGGTCAATTCGGTGGGAAGTATTGTAGGGACGTTTGCGGCTGGATTTATTCTGTTTAGCATGCTTGGTTCGCGCGAAACGCTGTTGGTATTGCTGGTAACAATGTTGCTGGCTGGTTGGCTGATCGTGCCGCGCCAATATGTGGCGCCAAAAGTGATTTTTTCGATCGCGCTGGTATTGGCGGTGTTTGGTTCGGTTGGCGGCAATATGGCTGGAGCGATTGATACGCCATCAGCGACATACCAAATCCGCGAATATCGCAATAATGAAGACCGGTTGGTGCGCGGAATTATTGCAGGGCCAAACGGTGTGCAATCCGGCGTGTATGTGGACGCGCCAGACGAATTGGTGTTTTGGTATACGCGTGCTATGGCCGAAATTGTCGAACAAATTGATCCGCCCGAATCGATCTTGATTTTGGGCGGCGGCACCTACACTTTGCCGCGCTATTTGGCGCAAGCCTATCCCGAAGCACAGATTGACGTGGTAGAAATTGACCCGAAGTTGGTGGACGTGGCGCGTGAACACTTTTTTTATAACGATCCGCCAAATGTCACAATTCACCACACCGACGCGCGCGTATTTGTCAACCGAGCAGTAGCGCAGTACGACGTGATTTTGGCCGATGTGTACAACGATGCGAGTGTGCCGTTTTCGCTGATGACAAAAGAATATGGCGAGCATTTGCAAGCCATGGTCGCGCCTGACGGAATTGTGGTCGCAAACGCAATTGCCTCTACAGAAGGGCAGTGCCGCCCGCTGTATGACGCCATGAACGAAGCGTATCGGCCGCTTGGCGACGCGCATTTGGTGCGCTCGCAGTCGTATGGCACGGTACGCGGCAATATGCTGATGGTGTACGGCGCAAAATTGCCGGATTTGCCTGGTTATCGTTTGGTAGAAACGCCAAAAACCACCGTTTATACCGACGACTTTATGCCCGCCGAAGCGCTGCAGCAGGCGTGTTGGCGCTAAATCGGCAAAAATCCATATATAGTGTTGTTTGGCAAGAAAACACCACTATATCTACAACAGAGGTCGCCTGTATTGTGGTGAAAATTACCGCTCCAAAGCCTTGCATATGCTATATCTAGCGGGTATAGTTGAGGGTAGGCCGCTATATTTAGCAAGTGGTAAAACAAACATTACAGGGAGGGTTACTTCGGTCGGCTACGCCGGGTTCTTTTCTGTACTCTTGGTCGGTTTTTGAGAGCACCGAGCCAAAGGGCGCTAAAACATAAAAACTAGAGGTAGCAAAGAGGGTATAAGATGAGTCAAATCAATGTGGTAAAGCGCGACGGCACTCGCGAACCATTTGACGCAAACAAAATTAATCTTGCACTGGTGGAAGCAAGCGAGGGTTTGCCAGATCAGATTAGCAAGGTGGTAGAGGTAGCCAGCCAGCTACAATTGACATTATTCGACGGCATTACGACTGAACAGTTGGACGAGGCCGTTATTAACACGACGCTCCAAAACGTCAAAGACGACCCAGATTACGATAAAATCGCGGCGCGTTTATTGCTAAAAACCATCTACAAAAAGGTGCTTGGCAACTACAAAAAGAACGACGAGCTAAAAGCGATGCACGAAAAGGCATTTCCAACGTATTTGAAAAAAGCGGTGGAGCTTGGGTTGCTTGATCCACGTATGAACGACAAAAAAGTTTTTGATATTAAAAAACTTGCCAAAGCGCTGGATCCATCAAAAGACGACCTTTCAAAGTACTTGGGTGTGATTACGAACCGCAACCGCTACGCCTTGCGAAAGGGCAGCAGCGAACCAATGGAAGTACCGCAATTTACGCACATGCGTATTGCGATGGGCCTGAGTTACAACGCCAAAAACCCCACCGAATCAGCGCTTGATTTTTATCAGCACATGTCGAGCCTGGATTACGTGCCGGGTGGCTCAACTCGTGTGAATGCGGGCGGCGCACATCCGCAGCTTTCGAATTGTTTCTTGATGAATGTTGATGACGATATGGAATCGATCGTAAAATCAGTCCGCGACACGGCGTTTATCGCAAAAGGGACTGGTGGTATTGGCATTGGCTTTTCGAAGCTTCGCGCAGCCGGCTCTCCGGTGAAGACGACAAACACCGAAAGTACCGGCCCAATTCCGTTTATGAAGATGATTGACACAGCGCTCTTTGCCGTGAGCCGAAAGGGCAAAAAAGCTGGTGCAGCCGCTATTTACATGGAAAACTGGCACCTTAACTTCCCGCAGTTTTTGGATTTGAAGCAGAATTCGGGCGACCCGTATTTGCGTACGCGTTTTGCAAACACCGCCGTATTTATTAGCGACGAATTTATGAAGCGTGTCGAAAAAGACGACGACTGGTACTTGTTTGACCCAGCCGAAGTGATGGATTTGACGGAACTCTACGGCGCGGAATTTAGCAAGCGCTACAAAGAATACGTGAAGTTGGCTGAAGCGGGGAAGATTGAACGGTTTGAAAAAGTTTCTGCTCGTAGCCAATTCCGCGCAATCTTGATTCAGCTGCAGGCAACCAGCCACCCATGGCTGACTTGGAAGGATACAATTAACGTTCGTGCGTTGAATAATAACACTGGTACAATCCACCTCTCAAACTTGTGTACCGAAATTACGTTGCCGCAAGACAAAGACAATATTGCGGTGTGTAACTTGGTGAGTATTAACCTTTCGGCGCACCTGAACGATGACAAATCGTGGGATTGGGATCGTTTGGCAAGTAGCGCTCGCAGCGCAATTCGCCAGCTCGACAACTTGGTTGACGTGACGAATTTGCCGGTGCCAGAAGCAATGCACGCTAATAGTCAAACGCGCGCACTTGGCCTTGGGTTGATGGGCTTTACGGATGTGCTTGAAAAGTTGCGTTACAGCTACGATTCAGACGAAGCCGCAGAATTGATCGACCAAGTTACTGAATATATTAGTTACCACGCGATTGACGAATCAGCCGAGCTTGCCAAAACACTCGGCAGCTACCCAGCATTTAAGGGTAGTGGCTGGAGCAAAGGTATTTTGCCGATTGATACGATCGATACGCTGGCGACTGATCGCAAAGTAAAAGTGAACGTGAATAAAAAAGCCAAACTTGACTGGGAAGCGCTGCGCTCGAAAGTGAAAAAGGGCATGCGAAATGCCACTTTGATGGCAATCGCGCCAACCGCCAACATCGGCCACATTGCTGGTACGACGCCAGGGCTTGATCCGCAATTTGCGCAAATCTTTAGTCGCTCAACCTTGAACGGAAAATTCTTGGAAGTGAACGCAAATCTTGTTCGCGATCTAAAAGAGCTTGATTTGTGGGAGTCACTGAAAGAAGAAGTGTTTGCTAACCAAGGTGACATCCAAAATATCGACGGCATTCCAGACGAAATTAAAGCGGTGTATAAAACCAGCTTCCAGCTGAGCCCGTATTCGTTTATTGAAGTAGCGGCGCGCGCCCAAAAATGGGTCGACCAAGCGATTAGCCGTAACATGTATCTTGATACGCGCGATATCGACGAATATGTAAAAATCTACACCGAAGCGTGGAGGCGCGGCCTGAAAACGACGTACTACTTGCACGTAAAGCCGCGTCACCAGTCAGAACAAACCACTGTGTCGGTAGAAAAAATCGCCGCACAAAAAGTAAAAACACAAGGTCGCAGCCATGGCTTTGGTTTCGCGAAAAAGAAGGCGTAAGGAGGATATATGTCAGATTATCAACATACACAAAATGGTATTTTGGGCTCGGGCTTGCGTGATGGGCTGAGCTTGCACCCAGTTCGCTACCCGTGGGCGATGGATTTGTACAACCAAGCCGTAGCGAACACGTGGTTCCCGAACGAAGTGCAGTTGGTTCAAGACCTTGGTGACTTCGAAAAGATGACGGATGATGAAAAACATGCGCTCAAAACCGTGATTAGCTATTTGAATCCGAACGAATTGCTGATTAACAAAAGTTTGGCGTTTGGTATTTACCCGTACGTAAACGCGGCCGAAGCGCAGCTGTATCTTTCCAAGCAAATGTGGGAAGAAGCCAACCACTTCATGACGTTTGAATATATTATCGAAACCTTCCCGTTCAACCGCGAAGAAATTTACGAAGCTGGTTTTGGCAAAAAATCACTGGCAGCTAAAGCAGATTTCCAAAACAAGCACCTGGATGTCATGCTTGATCCGAACCTGGATATTTACAGTCTGGAAGGTAAGAAGGATTTTGTGCGCTCGCTTGTGGCCTACAACATTGTGCTTGAAGGTATCTGGTTCTACAGCGGATTTATGGTGGGAATGAGCTTCCGCCAGCGCAATCTTTTGCGTAATGTTGGTTCACTTTTGGACTGGATTACCAAGGATGAAAATCTTCACCTAACGTTTGGTATTAACTTGCTTTTGACGATTTTGGACGAAAACCCAGAGCTGCAAACCGAAGAGTTTGCCGAAGAAATTCGCCAGCTTATTTTGCAAGCGGTCGAACTCGAAAAAGAATACAACAAAGACATGCTACCAAAGGGAATTTTGGGCTTGAATGCGGATTACGTGAATCAATACGTGATGCACATGACCGACCGCCGCTTGGTAGAGCTTGGCTTTGAGCCAGAATACAACGTGGCAAATCCGGCGAAGTGGATGGCGGCTGCGAATGATACGCTGGAATTGGTGAACTTTTTTGAAAGTACGAATACTAGTTACGAAGTGAATACGACGAAGTAGGTAAAGCATGAACCAAAAAGTAAAAGACATTTTTGCCGAAAGTATGCTCGCCACGCTTGCAACGGTGAACGAAGATGGCTCGCCGTGGTCGACGCCGGTGCATATTGTGGCGGATGAGGACGCGATCTACTGGTTTTCGAGCGAAGAAGCGCAACATTCGGGCAATCTGGCGCGGGATGAGCGCGTCAGCGTAACGTTGTTTTCGCGCGATGAAAGTCGCGGGCCAAAAGGCGTCTATATTAATGGAAAAGCTGAAAAAGTCAGCGACGATGCACGTAATGCGACGGTTTCACTCTACGCTGCGCGGGCTGGGCGCTTTCCGAATGCGTTTAGCGAAATGGCGGCGTACAAGGTGCAAATTGGCGCGCTCAACGAGCAGAAATCCACAAGCAACTGTTGGTATTTTTACAGCTAAAAATGGGTAGACACGCGCTATATCTAGCGTATAATTAAACATAAGCAACACTAATTAAGCTAAAAAGGGTATAAAAAGGGGCGACATGAACGCAACACAGATTATTACAGATGACATGACTTTGGAAGAAAAACTTTCCGCAATTGACCAAGCAATGGCCAACGCCCAGGCTGATGCGCAGGACAAAGCAAAGGCGAGCGGGACCGCATTTGCACCACTTGATCCGGCAGAACTAACAATGTGTGAGGGTTGCCAATAAGTCGCGGCTTTCGTACAAAAATACCTCGCTCGAATGAAGAGTGGGGTATTTTTATATGGTAAGATAAATACACAACATAATTTGGAGAGTTGGCGCCGATGTTTTGGTTTTTAGTCGCAATTATTTTATTTATCATGGTTATGAAGCTGCGCAATGACGTGCAAAAAGCCAGCAAAACCGGCTATGAACGCGGCGTAGTGGCGGGGCGCCAGGCGTTGACACAAGAAATTGAAGCATTGCGCAGAAACGGTGCTGTACCAGAAAAAAAATTGGCGGCGTTGCTAAAAACAGATGTATCTACGCCGGCGGTAACGCTAGAAACGCCCGCGCCCGTGTGGCAAGAAACCGGTTTGATGCAAATCGACGACGAGCCAGAAACGACTGCGCCAGAACCACAAACGTTTGCGCCTGCACCCCAGCTGGCGCCGCCTACCGAAGCCGAGCTGGCCGAAGAAAAATCTCGCCGCACTATTCGCAATCTGAATATTATGCTCTACGTTGGTAGCTTTTTGATCGTGGCGGCTACGGCGCTTTTTGTAAACTTGACTATGCCCGAAGCGGTGCGCCTCGGCTCGATGCTGCTGGTAACGATGGCGTTTTACGTGGCAGGCTTGGTGCTGCACGAACGTTCTGAGCGGCTGCGCTCGGCGGCGGTTGCATTTACGGGAACGGGCCTCGCGATTGTACCGTTTTTGGGATTTGCGTTTCATATGCTGGGCGGCGTTTCGCCAGAAATTGCGTGGCTATTGACTTCGCTGCTTGGGCTGGTGATGTATGGTGTTGCGGCGGTTCGTTTGCAGAGTGAATTTATTTCGTACGCAATGATGGCGTTTGTGTTGTCGCTGGCGCTTTCGGCGGTATCGACGCTTGGTTTGGCGGTATTGTGGTATTTTGTGGCGGTGATTGCGGTGTCGCTGGTGTGTAATTTGCTACGCGTATTATATCCAAAAGTTTTGCCAAAATCGTTCCAAAAACCGCTCAAAGACACCGGCCGTATTGTTGTGCCGGTGGCGTTGGTGGGGAGTTTGCTGGCGGCAGATTCGATGGAAATTTGGATGTACGAAATTCTATTTGGCGTTGCCACGGCACATTATATGGTAACGTGGTTGCTCACGCACCGCTGGAAAGACGAGCTGGCTGCGCGTATTTTGGCGCACATTACACTGCTGATTGTACTGGCGGATGTAACGCAAGCTATGGCCAGCGAACACACGGCAATTGTGCAAAATATTGGTTGGATTGTGCTGGCAGGCGCGCAATTGGCGTATAGTTTGGTGCGCGTGAATTTGAAAAATAAAAGAAGCGTTAAGCGCGAAAAAACCATAGCGAGTGTGGCACTTGGGTTGCTGGTGCTGGCGATATTCATGTGGGCTGGCACGGCGCACGACGCGGCGTGGGCGGCTGGCACGATTGCACTTGTGGCGCTGGCATGTGGCAGTATTTCGTACAAATTCCGGCAAATTGGCTGGCTGTATGGCGTAGTCGCGAGTGTGATTATTTTGCCGTTTTTGATCGGGCGCGAGGTATTTTCGCCGGCGCTGTCGTTTGCGGCAATTGGCGTATTTTTTGCGGCATTGAGTGTGCTGTTGCTGCCGATTATTGAACAATCAATCGCAAAAAAACGGCCAAAACCACTGCAGCAATTATTGCAAATTGCGGCGGTAGTGAGCACGTTTGCGCTGCTAGCGTGTGGCCTATTCGAACAAGACGTTGCCACAATTGGCTGGACGTTCTTGGTGGCAGCTGGCGCATTGATTGGTTTGGCGCTGATTACGAAACGCGCAGCTTACGAAGGAATTGGCGCGGTGCTCGGCGTGGTTTCGATTGGCGCATGGCTAGATGTAGCGCTGGTGAATAAAGACTGGTGGTGGCTGCTGACGATGGTGCTTGGAACGGTGGCGTTGCTGGCGGGTGCGGCGCTGCATCAGCAGCATAAACAGCGTGACAACCGTGATATTTTGGCGGCAATTGCGGCAGTGGTGCTGGCGGGTAGCGTGTTTGCGTTTGGCGTGAGCACCGAAGTAACGCGCACGGTGGCACTGCTATTGTTGGCGGCAAGCGTGGCGGCAGTGGTAGTGCGCTATGTGCTCGGCGAACGTGCGAAGCGGCTTGGCATGGCGGCGATGGGTGCGTATTTTATCTATCCGGTGTTGGTATTCTTCGGCGCGCTTGACTTGCCAGAAGGCCCGGCGCTCGCACTATTTGTAGCCGCGGGAATTATGGTGGCGAGTTCGTATATCGAAAAGCAGCCGTTGGTGATGATTTATGCCAACGTGCTGTTTGTTGGCGCGCTTTCGGCGTTGTGGGCGTGGCTTGAGTTCTCGAGCTACTGGGCGCTGCATGGTGTGACGTGGTTGGCTGCGGCGGTATTTTACGGACTGTATTGGTATATGCGCAGTAACAAAGATGAGCTACGCGAGCGGGTTTGCTTCTGGTCGGTGGCGCTATTGTTGGGCGTGGCGTCGCTCTACGCGATCGGTACGGCAACGGTTGCGACACCGCTGGTGTTGGCCTCGGCTGGTTCACTCCTTGCCTTGGCATTTGTGGTTGGCGTGCATGGCTATTTGCAAAAAAAACGTACTATTGTGGAAGGCGCAGTCTACGGCGGCACAGTGGCGCTGCAGTGGATGACAACCGTGCTGCTGCCAGAGGTGAACGTGGTAGTGTATGCGCACTGGTGGGCGCTGA
>CAMEGH010000016.1 GCA_945916045.1 uncultured Candidatus Saccharibacteria bacterium | reverse complement strand
AAGATATACTGGATTACATTTACGCCGTGCTGCATAGCCCTAGCTACCGCGAAAAGTACAAAGAATTCCTCAAGACAGATTTCCCGCGCGTACCAATTCCGACCCAAGCCGACTTTGACCGTCTAGTGCCGCTTGGCCGTGAGTTGCGCCAACTTCACCTCATGAAATCACCGGCCCTAGACGATTACGACACGACGTATCCCGTAGCGGGCGACAATACCGTGGACAAGCTGCGCTACGAAGACGGCAAAGTCTATATCAACGCCACACAGTACTTCGGCAACGTCCCAGAAACAGCCTGGAACTTTTACATTGGAGGCTACCAACCAGCCCAAAAATGGCTCAAAGACCGCAAAGGTCGCGAGCTTACATCCGAAGACCTCGATCATTATCAACGCATTATTAAGATTTTGCTCGAAACAGACAGGGTGATGAAAAAAATAGGATAGCCCTATGATTTTCGAAGCGAATCATATTTATACTGTTAATCCTGACGATCGTTGCCTGGACCTGCGTGAAGGCAGCGTACGCTTGATGGGCGAGGGCTTGCGCCATGATACGATGGCGCTGTCTTCGTTTGCGCTGGCGGGTCTTGACCGCAATGATTTGGCGGTTTTTGGCGAAGCTATGGATGAATTTGGCGTATCGGAGCAGGGGCTGCTGGTAGTGTCGACGACGCGCAATATTGGCAAAGTTGCGTCGGCGCAGGCGGTTGAGCTTTCTACAGAGTTGCAAACGGAAGAGCTGGCGCGCAAATGTGCGACGTTGTACGAGCACGAATTGGCGCAGTTGGGAATTGATAGTATTGTTGCGCAATTACGTCAGCAGTATCCAGATATTGACTTTTCATAAAACTCATGCTATTATAGCAACGTAGCCAACTCGGGCTACCAGACTGAAGGAGCCGCTATGGCGTCTTACGATTGTTTCGAAAATCTCTTCGAGGTCTACACGAACCCGAACTCGGACGTTCTACAGATCCCCGAACCGGAGATCGCCAAGCAGAACGGCGCCCGCCGCCCGCAGCAGCCGAAGCGATTCGGTCGCACTCAGGCGCAGCGCCGCCGTGATCTTTCCGTGCGTTTGCGTGGCAGCGGATACCGCGAGGATGTTGTGAGTGCCGCCATCGAGCGTCGTGCAAAGATGCGCGCCGAAAATGAGGTACTTGCGCTCGAAATCGAAGACTGCCTCTACGCTTAACGCTCCTCGTCCGTCCAGACCCCGCTTGCATACCGCAGCGGGGTCTTTTCTCGTAGGTTAGATTTTATAATGTAATATTGAAATATAAGCCAATGGATGATGTATATATTGACTTTGCATTGTACTTATGTTAATATAATAACCAAACATCATGAAAAATAAAAATGACATTATAGTATGGTTTAGAAATTCCGTTCGCGACGGGAAGGGGAGGCCATACCTTCTTGATGATGAGCAGGCGGCTGCGGTGTTGGATTCTCATAAAAATACACTTGTTTCTGCACGTGCTGGTGCCGGGAAAACGCATACTCTGGTAGCAAAAATTATTTATATGATTGCCGAATTACAGTATAAGCCAAACGAAATTATGGCGTTTGTTTTTAATAAAAAAGCGGCACAAGAAATAAACGATCGTGTAAGTCAAGCAAGGGTGAATGGACAAGTTGTTATGCAGGAGGGGGTGACTATTGCGCGCACATTTCACTCGTTTGCATTAAATATCGTGACAAAAATGGATGGCCGTGGGTCTTTTGGCAATATTTTAATGGATGGTGGAGCGAACGCCGATACAGACAGTAGACGGTCGTTGTATATCCAGGATATTATTAGCCGCTTGCGCAGCACGGATGTGGATGTGCGTAATGGCGTGCATGATTATTTTCGAGATGAAGCAGGAAAAATAAATGGCAATAGGTTTCGGTCTCCAGAAGAATATTACCGAACGATCCGCAATCATGCTCACTTGACGCTTGATGGTCGTTCAGTGAAATCATTTAGCGAAAAAATCATTGCAGATTTCTTTTTCGAGCATGGCGTGAAATATCGTTACGAGCCAGAATACTACCCGCGTAGTTTTATTAAGCATGGCTTGCACTATTCGGAATACGAAGACAATCTTCAAAGGTTTGATCTTATTAAAGGAGATTTTTATTTACCAAATCAGCGTATTGTATGGGAACATTGGGCGATTAACGGTGCGGAGCGCCAGGCGGAAATTGACCACATAAACGAAACAGGTGTGATTGGTGACTACGACCATTACTTAATGAAAAAAGAATGGAAACGTTGGTTTTATAGTAAGGTGTGGCTTAATAAGGCTGCGCATTACCACCAAAACGTTTGGTATGGTCAAGACTTTACGAAATTGGTAGAATCGTACCGCCCAAGCGAGCAAAGTCGTGAGGACTTTGAGGCTGTATTGACACAAAAATGTCGAGAGAGCGGCATTCGTTTGCGTCGCTATTCGCATGAAGAGCTGGTAAGCCGAGCCTGGGAAAAGCAAGTAAAGATGTTCACGAAAATGGTGGTGCAGTTCATCGACCGAACACAGCAAAAGTTTTACGATGATTTTGAAAAACTGATTGACATTGTTGCGCAAGAACCCTCGGTAAGTGATGAGCAGGCGCGAATAAAAGTCTTCCATAAGATTGGAATAGAGGTGTATAAAGAATATCTGAAGAGATTGGCACTCCGACGGCGTAACGGGTTGATGTACGTAAGTAAAGATAATGAACGCAAATATTTTTCAGACTACGGTACGGATTTTAGCTTGCTCTTGCAGCGCTCGAAGGATGTTCTTGGGTCTGATTCGGCTAAAGAGATGCTTCAGGAAAATAATGTAAAGGCAATTCTTGTTGATGAGTATCAGGACTTTTCGCGATTATTTTACGATAATTTAATCGCTTTGCGTGCTATTTTCCCGCATTCAAAACTGTTCTGTGTCGGGGATGACTGGCAGGCGATTAACCGCTTTGCTGGTTCGGATGATGAGTATTTTGTTCATTTTGATACGTATTTCCCAGAAGATACAAGCAGGCTGCTTATTTCAAGCAATTATCGTTCGGCGCCAGAAATCGTAATGAACGCAAATCATATGATGCAAAAATTGATACAGGCCAGCGAGAGTGATTTTGCAAAGGCTGCACGTAATAATGTAGGTAGCGCAATAATTAAAGATATTGACCTGAGTAAGGTGTCAATCGATGATATGCCAGACACGATGCGTAATAGAGCGGAGTTGTATCGATATATTGTAACGATCTCAAGGTTGATTATTAAGCATAAGAATGATGATCGAATTCTTGTGTTGCATCGTAACAATAAGATGCTCATTCACTTTAGCGTTTGGGGTGTAATGCGCTACATGGTTCGCGATTATGTGACGAATGTACTCAAGGCTATGACAAAACTGCAATTTGATAAGAAGATTAAATTCCTAGATGAAGAAAGTGGCATTATGACCGCGCATCGTTCGAAAGGGCTTGAAGGTGACACGGTGATTCTCTTGGAGGTCGACCCAAAAACATTCCCCAGTGCCGACGGAAGGGGTGCGTTATTTGAAATATTTGGCGACACCGTTGAAACTCACTGGAAGGACGAAGTTCGGCTATATTACGTAGCCTTAACGAGGGCAAAGAAGAACCTATACGTTTTGTGGGGCTCTTATCAACACGCTCCGGAGCAGATTCCTGAGTTTATCGAGGCGCTTGAGCCGACTCAAGGGTGAAACGCCCATAAACATAGTAAAATAAGTATATGGATTTCTTCCGCAAAATATATTATTTCTTCAGTCGCTACGCAAACCCGGCAGAGCGCCGCGTGGGAAAGTTTTTTCGGAAGGTGAACGAAAAAGACGCGCCGCACAAGGTAGAAAAGGCGCTGAATCAGTTGCTGCAGCGCGATATTGCGGTGATAAATTTGTGGACGGAACACCGCTACAAAGGCTACAGCTATTTAACAAAACGCATGCGCCGGGAATTGTACGAAAATTTAGCGGCGATTGAGCGGGATTTTGCCGCGTTTGAGCAGGCGCAAACGATTGACGTAAAGCCGCTTTTGGCGAGCATCGCGCACAAGGGCGTTGATACTGCGCGTTTGGCGGCGAAGCCGGAGCGGCTGGCGTATATTGCGGCAATTATGCACTATTTGGCGCCGCGTAATAAGCGCTATGTGTACCGCGAATCGAGCTCGTTTGGGCGATTGTTGCGCGACCCCACAAAAGAAATTCTGGAAGGCGATTGTAACCAAATCGTCACACTCTATATTGCGCTCTACGCGGCAAAATTTAACGTGACGGATTTGAAATTAACGCTGTACCCGGGGCATGTGGCGCTGCATTTTGACGGCGTTGATATTGAAACGACCAACGGCACATTTGCAAAATATGCCAAAGAAGGCCAGGCGACCGTGCCAATCCACGAAATTGTAAGCGTGAATTTGCTGGATACGCACGACGTAAATTACCAAAAAAGCATTGTCGACCCGCAGGTATTGTTGGAATCTGCGCGGTTGGCGTATGCCACCAGTAGCCACCGCAAATTGGTTAAAAAGAACTTGGAAGCGATGTATAACAATGTTGTTCGTCAATTTTTGCAAGCGAATGATTACCAGCGCGCGCTTAATTATGCCAAGCAAAGCAAAAGCCACGAACTGATTGAAATTTCGGCACACAACGGGGCAGTGCACGCCATGCGGCAAAAACAATTTAAAACAGCCCGCAAGTTCGCCAGCGCGTCGCAGCAGCAAAAAACGCTGGCGCAAACGATTGACCGCAATGAAGCGGCGCATTTGTATAACGCCAAACAGTACGACGCTGCGCGCAAAATCTACAGCCGTTTGAACGACACAAAAATGGTGCAGCAATGCTACCGCGGGCTGTATGTGCAGGCGCAAAACCGGCTTGGCACGATTAAAACAGCGGATGACGTGAAGGCGAACGCGAACACGGTGCGGACGATGGAGCGCTACGCAAAACGCTCGGGCGATGCGCAATTGATGCAAAATGCACGTAATTTGGCAAAACATTTGTAAAAGTGACACACCGGCGCGGGTCGCCATTCTGGCAAATCGTAGTTTTATGCTGGTTGAAATAAAAGTTACTGTAGGGTGCAGGAATTTTGCAAATATCGCGCTGCGCAGGATAAAACGCTGAATACACCCCATAAAGAGGTCGCACTATTGACTTTACGCTATAAATTTGCTATAATAAACTAAATATCATGAAACTGCCTGCACTAGAAACAGCGCATTCGATCGACAAGGATGCTTCATTAGAGCTGACACCTACGCAAGAGGTGGCTGTAGGCGTGGTCGATAGGTATGCCCAAATGGCGCCAAATGAGCGCGAAAATTTTAGCGAACACGCGCGCCGCACGGCCGATTTGGTACATGTTTTTGCGGGCGAAGATTTGCCGAGCAAGGCGATTGACGCGGCGTATCTACATGATTTGTATGACCGCGCTACTGGCGATGACCCAGAAAAAAAGAAGCTTGCAGCAGATGGCGTGATGGAATATTTCAACAATCCACACCTAACAAACAAACAGAAAGAATACGTCGGCGCGCTGGTAAACGACATGGCCGTGATTGAAGACACTGCTATGTGGTACCGCGAAAATGAAGGCGAGTATGACTATCAAGAGGATGATCCGGAAATTTGGGATAAAGAAGCGCCGCCAATCCCGCTTGATGATATGTTCACGCTTTCAAAAACGGTTAATATCGAATCTGTGCTGTTAAAATCGTGTGAAATGTTGGATAATCTGCACAATCCGGCCGAAACAAATGTGGCGATGATGCAAGACATTCACGAAGCCGAATCGTTCTACGCGCCGCTATGTGAAGTGCTTGGGTATGATGGGCTAGCGATGGAACTGCGTAGCCATGCGAAGCAGAACCGACTTATGAATCAGGGCGGCGAAGTGAGCGATGTAATGATTGAAGTTGCGCATTTTTGTCACGAAATGCGCGAACTTGGGCCGCAATCGGTATTGCGTCATTTTGC
Source organism: uncultured Candidatus Saccharibacteria bacterium (assembly GCA_945916045.1). GTDB lineage: Bacteria > Patescibacteriota > Saccharimonadia > Saccharimonadales > Saccharimonadaceae > CAMEGH01. The sequence continues at coordinate 5,013 of CAMEGH010000016.1, read as the reverse complement.
CGATGAAGATGATTATGAAATTTCAAGCGTGGTAAATAAGCCGCGCTACATTGATAAATATTCGGAAACATCGTACGAAACAGTGGAGCTCGGTGAATTCGCGATTGACGCTGGCGATCGATTATTAACAGGAAACTGGCGTATTAAAAGCGTTGGTTCGTTGATGGGTAAGTTGCTGCGCAAAGATCGCAACGGAGGTATGCCGATGGATGTGATGGGTATGACGGTGATTTCGCCCGACGAAGAAGGTGTGGCGAAAGATTTTGCCTACATGGCAAGGCGCACGATCGAGAGCGAAACGTTGCGTCCGCAAAAAGCACCGTCAAAAAAGCACGCCTTTGTAGTGCAGGGTGACCGCGCGTATATTGACCGCATGTGTGTGGAATTGGGCGAAGAATTTGTGCAAAACAACGTGGATATTATTGAAAACGACAAAGGCTACCGCGTGTCAAAATTTACGTGTTTGGGTGAAGACGATATGCCGATCGAAATGCAATTTGTTACAAAAGAAGACCGCAAAGCTGGGCGCGTGGGCAAGTGGGCGCATATCTTCCACAAATTGAAGGAAAGCGGCATTAGCTATAGTGAAGCGCGCAAGGCGCAGTACGCCGAATATCTGCAAGAAATTCACCGTCGCAAAGAACACATGAATGCTGGGGCGGATGAGTTGGTAGTGAATCCACACTCGCTTGTGTATGCCCGCCGCGAAATGCAAAAATTGCAAAAAGCCCATAGCGTAGCGATGTAGGCGCGCGGCGCGTAAGCATGCTACACTAACATAGATGATTATTTACCACACCGACGGCTCTGCAAGCCCCAATCCCGGCCCGGGCGGCTTTGCGGTGATTAAAGATATGCAGCCGCACATTTTGGGCACGGAAGACGGCGACACGACCAATATTCGCATGGAAGGCAAAGCGATTGTGGCGGCGTTGCAAGACGCAGCGGGCGAGCCGTGCGAAATCCGCACCGACAGCGAATTTTGGATCAACGTGATTACTAAATGGGCGCCCGGCTGGGAAGCCAAGGGCTGGAAGAAAAAAGGCGGCGAAATTAAGAATTTGGATATTGTGCAAGAAGTGTATCCGCTGTATCAAAATTCGAACGCAAAACTTACGTGGGTGCGCGGCCACGTTGGTACAGAAGGCAACGAGCTGGCAGACGAATGGGCGAACAAAGCCCGCGAAGGCGCGCAGCTATAGATTTTTGCGTTTGCTGGCTGGAGCAAATGTGGTAAAATTGGAATAATCTAATTGCCAGAGGAGCCCGCTATGGAATTCAGCACCGGTATTGGTCCCGGGGATTATTACGATTCGGATCAATACAGCCCAAATCACATCTACGAAAATGAACATAACTCTGCGAGCAGGATTATCGATGCGGTCAACGACATGTTGGCAGATGATAAAGCCGGCTCGCAGTTTTCGTATCAGGGGAGGGCGGAGCTAGGCGATGACATATTGATGTGTACTCGCTGGTATAAAACGCAAGAGCCAGAAGCGGCTGATTCATACGGATACTTTCCGGTGTTTCAGCAGGCTAGGGTTGAATATAATCGCATGTTTGATGGCGAAAAAACGTACGAAGAATACGATATTATTACTGCCGTGAGTGTGGGCGGAATGCTAAATACTGCGCTGCAAAATCAGTATATTATGACGACAAAAACCGCGTCGAATGGCGAAAGTGCCGTAACGCACGCCAAGGTGCATTACCACGATCAAGTGTTTGAAAACGACCAAGCGCGCCCGATGACGCCATACGACGGCGAACAATTAATGCGCTTTTTGAACGAAATGCGTGCGGCGTATCAGTACAATAATCAAGAAACGGAAGAGCGAGTATGAGCGAGCGATTAAATTTTAGCGACACAGCACCAACCCCAGAACAAGTGAAGAAATTGGGTAATATTGTGATGGGCGTTGCGGCGGAATATGGCAAAATGCGTGCCAGCCACCGCGGCGAAAAAGCGCACGGGTTTGTTGATGAAATTGAGCTTTTGCGTGCCGAACAAGAAACTGACGCAAAACTGATTCGACACCGTTTGGCGGTGCGTATGGCGCGGCAGTTGGTGGAAGTGCCAGCAGAAGATCCACGCAAAAGCTACAGCGTGGGCGCGCGTGAATGGAATATGCAGCTGATTGATACGCAGTGGTTTGAGCACGATGACAATGTGTGGGTTGGGTCGCGCAACACGATGCAATTTCGCTGGAATAACGATGAAGTGACGCAAGCTGGGCGCAGTATGCTGTTTGTGCCGTCGAACGACGAGGTTACTTTGGCGCGTTTGGCGAACAACGAAGATGCTGTATCGGGCGGGCTTTCGGCAGAAGAATGGAATGATGTTTTTGTGGCGCAAGACGATTACGAACAAGTTACCTTGCACGACATGGAGCAAGTGATTGACGATATTGGCAGCTACATGCGCCTGAATCGCGCAATCAGGCAGTAGCACCGCGCCCACTCATTTGCTACAATATCTATAAGTTTAGAATAGAAAAGGATAGGGAATGAGCGACCAGAACGACGCGGCCGAGCAGAGAAACACGCCAGAAGAAATTGAAACAGCAGCGCAGGGGGTGCAAGATTCACCGGTAGAAGAAACGGTGGAGGGAACTTCTGCACCAGAAGAAGCGGCGGAGGTATCTGAAGAAGATTCTGCTGAAGTTGCAGAGGAAACTGCCACAGAAACGCCCGTGCCAGCTGCAACTGTCGCGCCACAAACCGCTGCGCCCGCTCGCGACGACATCACCGATATCTTTTTGTGGGCAAACAACACCGACGGTATCAAAAACGAACTTGATGTAGAAATTTTTTTGTTCAACAAAAATTACACGCCGTATAGCACCAATTTTGCGACCGAACTGAATGCGCAAATTAAGCCGTTATTTTTGTACGACATTATTGGCTTCGTGACGATGGGCGCTGGCACGGGCCTAAGTGTGCGTGATTTTGAACTTTCCGACGGCGAAGACAATACGCTCCTTCGTACTGATTTAGAAAAAGTTGGCCGCGCCGAAACACTGATTCATTTGATTGAAAACGAACGTCACGACATCGTTGAATTTAGCGAAGAAGAGCACGAATTTAAGCGCATTAAGGGAATCGTGGCACGCTTTACCCTGAAGGGCGAGAAGGAAAAAACCTTCTACGCCATTAAGGGAATTCAGCAAACCAATGTACTCAAAGGCGCAACCGCATGGGAATTCCGCGAAGGTAAGTTTGAAAGCTTTAAGGCGGAAGTTGGTATTAAGCTGCCAAGCGACAACCAGGTGCTTATTATTAACAAAGATATTTTTGTGTTCAACCAAAGCAAGTTTGAACGATTGTTCAATTACGACTACAAAAAGCAGGCGATTGCTGATGCGCGCGTGGCCGAAATTGAACAGCAATATAAGCTTAGCTTCCCAGAAGGCTTGACGCTTCAAGACGTTGTGAAAGAGCGCAAAAAAGTAGTCAACAAACTGCAAAAACTTGAAGTGGGCGAAGTGACGCAAGAACAAGCGATTGAATATGCGGACGAAATGCAAGTTGATTTGATGACGGATGATGACGGTTCGATTATTATTATGGACGGCAACGATTTGGATACGTTTGTGAACTTGATTAACGAAGATTACATCACCAGCCAAATTACCGGCAAACGCTACGAAATTAAAAGCAAAAAGCTACTCGACGACCCAGAGGGCGAACCGCCACGGGGTGTGTAGATGAACCAAGATCTCGCGCTCGAGATTATGCTTTCTGGCGAAAGTGCGTTGCTGACGGGCCCGGCCGGAGCGGGGAAAACCTACGTGTTGAACAAATTTATTCAACACGCCAAAGCGGACGGTAAACACGTTTCGGTAACAGCCACCACTGGTTTGGCGGCCACGCATTTGGGCGGTAACACGATTCATAGCTGGAGTGGGATTGGTATTGCGGACGTGCTGCCGAGCGGATTTGCCGATCATATAAGCAAAACACGCCGCGATATTATCGAAAAAACCGATGTGTTGATTATTGATGAGATTTCGATGCTGCACGATTTTCGGTTAGATATGATCGACGAAGCGTGTCGGTTGGTGCGCAAAAAAGACGAACCGTTTGGCGGCATTCAACTGATTATGAGTGGTGACTTTTTCCAGTTGCCACCGGTAAATCGCCACAGCGGCCGTACGGGTGGTTTTGTGGTGCATAGCAACATTTGGGCAGAGCTTGACCCGGCAATTTTGTATTTAGAGGAGCAATATCGCCAAAATGACGAACATTTGTTGGAGATTTTGAATGCGCTGCGAGCGGATGACGTACGTCGCCATCATGCTGAAAAGTTGTTAGAGCGGGCCGATATCGCGCCGCCACACGACGATATTACCGAACTTCATACGGTGAACGTTGATGTGGATACGCTCAATAAAAAGCGGTTGCAGCAGCTTGCGACAGAAGAAAAGACCTACACCCAGGTAACGACTGGTGCGCAAAATTACGTAGAAAACTTGCAGCGCTCAGTGCTTGTGCCGCCAGAGTTAACAGTCAAGAAGGGCGCGTTAGTGATGGCAGTGAAGAACTCGCCAACGCGCGCGTATGCAAACGGTAGTGTTGGCACGGTGATCGATTTTGAACCTGGCACCGAATATCCAATTGTAGAATTTAGGAGTGGCAAAACCGTCACAATGACGCCAGAAAGTTGGGAGCTGCGTGATGGTGACAAAAAGCGCGCGTCAATTTCGCAAATTCCGATTCGGCTGGCGTGGGCGATTACCGTGCATAAAAGCCAGGGAATGACACTTGATGCGGCAAAAATCGATTTGCGAAAAGCGTTTGTGCCCGGCATGGGCTACGTAGCGCTGAGCCGTGTGAAGAATTTGGAAAACCTGTATTTGTACGGCATTAACCGCATGGCGCTACAAATTAGCGAAGATGCGCTCGCGATTAACGATGTACTGCAAGGCAACGCTGCGCGAGATAAAAAGCGCTTCTCGCACCTAGAAGAAGCCGCGAAAAAACGTGCCGAACAGGGCGACGAAATTCTCG
>CAMEGH010000015.1 GCA_945916045.1 uncultured Candidatus Saccharibacteria bacterium | reverse complement strand
TTATCTGGGTGAATCACCAGCTGCACGAGCCCTTTATGGTCGCGCAAATCAACAAAAATAAGCCCACCGTGGTCACGGCGAGAATGCACCCAGCCAGCCACGGTAATTGTTTGGCCAACTAACTGCGGCGTTTCATTAGAGATATATCGTTTCTTCATCTGTTAAATTATAACAGATGGTGCGAGTTTTTACACATCATGGTGTTTGTTGGGCTGATTATTCCCTTTTGGATTGCGGGCAGCGACGGCGCGCAGATCTTCGTGCGCGTCAAACTCATCCATAATTTTACGGCCCAGCAACGCTTCGAGCACATCTTCAAGCGTAATAACGCCAACTGTTTCGCGATATTCGTTCACCACCACAAACAGCAAATGATGCGTTTTGAGAAACGCCGCCAACGCGTGCTGCAAACTTTGCGTATCTTTAATGTAATAGACGGGCGTTTTCATCGCGGCGCTGACTTTAGCAGATTTTTTATTCTGTAGCGACACCACATCGCGAAGATGCAGCACACCCACCACGTGATCGATATCTTCGGCGATGACCGGAAAGCGGCTGCGGCCAGTTTTGTGCAGTTCGTCGAGCGTCAGCGGACCGAGCAATTCGTCTTTGTGGATTAAATCGATGACAGTGCGCGGTGTCATAACATCGGCCACGCGCGTGCCGCTAAATTCCAGCCCGCTTTCGATGCGGCGTTTTTCTTCTTGCGTCAGTACGCCGTGGCTTTTTTGCACCAAATGAAGCAGTTCTTCGCGGGAAGTGAGTTCGGTATTGCGCCCCAAATCACCACCGGCCGTCACGCCGCGCAAAAACGCCAATCGCGCGCCGTAGTTTTTGGCAAATTGCAACAATTTTGGCTCGCATTTATCGTACAATTTTTGGCTTTTGGCCTGTACAAACGGCGCGCGCGCCAACGCCACGTATTCCAGCACGCCAATTACCGCCAGCAACACACCAAGCACCCAGCCCAGCGCCGCCACCAACGTCAACACAAATATAACCAATAGCAATCCCGCCACCACGCGTAACCACGCCACAACATCGGCAAAATATTGTTCGCGGGCAATATCAACGCGTACGGTTTTTTCTGCGTCCTTCAAACGAGCTAATTCAAAGGTGCTTAAGCCGCTGCGGCGCGGCTGCATGCTCGTTACCACCACTAGCGCCACGTAGGCCAGCAGCGCGCTTATCAAAAGTAGTATTTCCATACTTCTAGCATACACTATTTGCGCCGCGCTTATGTTTGCCTTACAATAAAAATAAGCAACCTAAAGAGAATGAGGAAAAATGGACAAACGAGGATGGATTTTGTTTGGCGCAGCGACAATTGCGATTCTAGCAGGATTGGTGTACTTTTCGCGGCAAGAGCGTTTAGATTTAGATAATGTGGATCACGCGGCAGTAATTACCGAAGAAAAGACTGAAGAATATAATTCTGGCTTGCCGGATAACGTACTGGGCAACCCTGATGCCGATGTGGTGTTGGTGGAATATGGCGATTATTCGTGTAACGGCTGTGCGGCGCTCAATGGGCGTATCAAACCGGTGCTTGAAGAATACGAAGACCACATTGCGTTTGTGTATCGGCACTTCCCGCTTACCAGCATTCACCCGAATTCGCTGGTCGCAGCATCGTACGCTGAAGCGGCTGGATTCCAGGGGAAATATTGGGAATATCACGATATTTTGTTTGACAACTACGAAGCTTGGTCGGGCATTAGCGTGAACGAACGCGACGACAAATTGCGCGAATATGCCGAACAAATTGGCCTTGATATGGACCGTTTGGCCGAAGATTTGCAAGATCCACGCATTCGCCAAAAAACCACGTTTGACCTTCAACTAGGCCGAAATGTGGGCGTAAATGCAACGCCAACCGTCTATCTTAATGGCGAATTAGCGGGCGAAGCCGTAGGCGACATGGATAAATTGCGCGAATTGCTTGACGCAAAAATCGAAGAAGCGGGCGGCTCGCCACCTTCAGCCAACGACGAAAACTAATTTTCGCCACAAGAAAAACCTCTTCGCTACCGAAGAGGTTTTTTGTTTACCCACGCGCCATCTCTTTAGTGAGTGATGTACACCTGCCAGTCGGCAGGGACTACATCGACCGCAATTTTTTTGCATCGGCTTGATACAAACTCGATAGCAATTGGCATATGCAATGTCTCCTTAATTGGTGTGTTTTCCCGCGCAGTCGACCTTTAAATTTATGAAAATTTTGTGTTTTGGCGCGGAACACATAAACTATAGTAACAAGGATTTGCGTTTAAGTCAACAACTTGCTGTAATCGCTTATGCTTAGTGCTTGGCGTAACGGGCGTCTACCAGCGCGCCAATCAAGATTGCCATAGCGCTAAAATTGAACCACATCATCAGCGCAATAATGCCCGCAAACACGCTATAGGACTGCGCAAAACCGGCAAAATGCTGCAAATACCAGAAAAATCCAGCGGTAATCACCAGCCACAATAGCGTAGCGGCCGTGCCACCAGGCGTAATAAATGAGCGCGGCGCGGTTTCGCGGTTGGCGCCGTAGCGGAATAATGCCAATAATGCTGCATTAATTACTACAAACATGGCCGGCCAGCGCAAAATTGCAATCATAATTGCCAGCCATTCTGGCACACCCCAGCGCACCAACTGCCCCTGCGAAAAGAGCAGCAGCGCAATCACCATGACAGCTACCAAAATTACGCCGATCGTCAACGCGATGCTGATTAGGCGCAAACGCACCATATTGCGGGTTTCTTTTTCGGCAAATACGGTGTTGAGCGCTTTTGTCATATTTTGCATCGCACCCGACGCGCCAAATAGCGCAATCGCAATACCGACCGCCGCCATCACCAAGTTGTCACTGCCAGCATCGGCTTGGCGACTTAGCACCACGGTGAGCATGCTGGTGATTTCTTCTGGCAAATAGGCGCTAAGGGCCACCATAACGGCTTCTACTTGGGTAGGTTCAAGCAAAAATAGCGCAATCGCCATGCCGGCCGCCACACCCGGAAACACTGCTAGGAGCGTAAAATAGGCGATTCCCGCCGCCATCACGGCAATATTTTTCTTGTCCATCGCCGCGGTAAAATCGAGCACCGGCTTCAGGCGCCTCATCATTTTCTTTTGTACGCGTTGGAATTTTTTCTTCATGGGTTTATTATAGCATTGGTTAAGCGGCGGGGTGGTGCCGCAAAAAACGCCTCAACCATGCAGCTGAGGCGTTTTTGTACACAAAAAGCGTTCAATTACTCTTGCGCTTCAAGATATTCGCGGATTTTGAGCGCCGCTGTGGCACCGTCGCCGACCGCGCTGGCAATTTGCATGGTTGCGCCGCTGCGAACGTCGCCGGCCACAAATACGCCCGGCATTGAGGTTTGCATGTCGCTATTTGCCACAATCAAACCACTTTCGTCTTGTTCAATGTCGCTATTTTGCAAAAAGCCGGTGTTTGGCAACAGGCCGATGAACACAAACACGCCGTCGGCTTCGATATTGCGGCTTTCGCCCGTTTCGCGGCTGGTAATGCGCACGCCGGTCACTTTGTCGGCTTCGCTGGTAACTTCGTCGGTGGTCACTTGCGTGTGCACGGTGATTTTGTCGCCAGCTTCTTCGAGCTTGCGCAGAAGTACTTCGCTGGCGCGCAAATCGCTGCGGACAATCAAATCAATATGCGTGGCAAATCGCGTCAAAAATAAAGCTTCTTGTACGCCGCTGTTGCCGCCACCCACGACCGCCAAACGTTTGCCGTTGTAAAAGGCGCCATCACACGTTGCGCAGTAGTGCACGCCGCGCGAATAGAATTCTTTTTCGCCCGGTACGCCTAATTTTTTGTAATCACTGCCGGTTGCAATCAGCACTGATTTTGCGCGCACGTCGCTGCCGTCGATCGTCAAATTAATTGTGCCGTCGGCTGCTTTGGCGATGTTTTGCACTTCGCCAAAATCAATTTCAGCACCAAAACGTTCAGCCTGCTGCTGCAATTCGCTGGCAAGTTTCATGCCCGGCAACCCTTCGGCGTACCCCGGGTAATTATCCACCCAATCGGTGGTGGCCGCCAAGCCGCCAATCACGCCTTTTTCGTACAAAACGGTGTCGATTTCTTCGCGGGTGGTATAAATTGCTGCCGTGAGCGCCGCCGGGCCAGCGCCAATCATCACGACATCTCGGATAGGGGTTGCTTCGTTATTCATAGTTTTATTGTAACAGACTACAGGGCCGCCAACAGCTTGTTGATGGTCGCCTCTAAGCGTTCATTGACTGCCGCTTCGTCCAAAATTTCGCCATCAACGGCAATTTCTTGCGTAAAGCGCAGCAAGGCTTTTTCTGCCACGGGTGTGGCCGCTACTTTTTCGAGCAACACCTGCAACGCTTCGGCCGCTTTACTACCGCCCGCCCAGCCATACGCTACCGTAGCAACTGGCTTTTTGTTCCATTCTTTATAGAGCCAGTCGATGGCATTTTTTTGCACTGGTGTCATTTGGAAGTTGTATTCTGGCGTGATAAAAATCAAACCGTTGCTCGATGTTACCAATCTTTGCCAGCGCTGCACGCTTTCGTGTTCGATCGTAAACGATTCATCCAGCGGTGAAACCGGCGCGTCAAAAAACGGCAATTGCAGCTCTTTCATGTCCGCAATTTGCACGGTAACATCGCGCGCCTCAAGTAATTCTTTTACTAACGGCAACAGTTTGTCGCCCACACTATTTGGGCGCACACTTCCTGTGGCGATTGTGATAGTTTTTGTCATATTCCCTCCTATAGTTTTGCAATATCGATGCCATGCTGTTGCAACAACGCCATGTTGCAGCGGTAGCGGTTTTCTGTGCCGTGCTTTTCTACTAGCAAGATTTCGGCGTCAACCAATCGCTTAAAATGGTGGCTCATTGCCGGCTGTGAAAGCTTCGTGCGCCGAGCGCAACCGCCCACAATATCGCAGCTGGCGACTGCTTCGGGCTGGCGCGCAATATCACGCACAATTCCTAGGCGAATGTCGTCCGCCAAGGCTTTGAGCAGCACCACCGTTTGCGTTGTTTTGTCATGGACCATATAGTTTAGTATATCGAAACATTTATATATTTCAATGTTTGAATGCAAGATTTTTGCGTGCCTACTGCGTGTACAAAAGTTCGCTGGCCATTTGCGCGCCGATCGCCCGCGCAGCTAGTTGGCGCGGCGTTTCTTGCAAGCGTTCGGCACGCTGGTGCAATACTTCCAGCGTGTTTGGATGTTCAGCCAGCCACGGCAAACGGCGGCGAGCCAGTTCTACATCTGCAAAACCGTCGTGCTGTAGGTAGAAAAAGTCCATATCGCCACCCGTTTGTAGCTGTGTATAGTCGCGAGATTTTAGTAGCACCGCCAAATAGTCAAGATCGGCAAATCCACGGCAAAATGCATCGTATTCGCGGGCGGTATTGCCTGTTTCGACGCCTGCTTCATTCAGGGCCGCGTTGCCCACTTCGTGCAGCACTTGCAAGGATTGCTTTAGCTCGCCGTGACGCACCTCGGCTTCTGGCTGCGCTTCTAAATAATACAGCCCAAGTTCTGCATTTTGCGCGCTAATATCGTAGGTTGGAAAATGCGGCTGCGGTTCAAATTGGATGAATTTGTTGTGTGGCATATTGGCCTCCTCTGTGGAGATTTAGTATACTACAAAATTTCTTGCGCGCGGCGAAAATCTTTGCGGAGGTCAGACATTTTAACCATAACTTACAGGAATTGGAAGTACTTGCCCAAAGTGAGCGAGGAAAGCCTGGAATTGCCAGAAAACGCACAACTCCATCAGTTACTGCTCTTTTTATTGCAGATCAAAATCGCGATGACACTTACGAAAAAATTATTAAAGAGGCACAAACTGACGGATAGGAACACGACCCGAGCTCATCTTTTGTGGGTAAGCGTCCGACTTTTCAGGCAAAAACAGTAGCGGCGCTACTTTTCTAGAGTGGCAAAATCTTCCACCACCGCGCAAATTCTTTCTTCTTCAAACACCGAACCGCCCTCTTTGCCGTTTTTCCACACATGGAAGGTGTGGATATCAACATCGCCGGCATCGCGAATATCCTCGAGTGCCGCAAACGGCGTTTCTTCGCCCGACGAAATCGCCATTTGGCCGCGCACAGAATACACATCATCGCTTGCTTCGTGCACATATTCCACCTGAAAAACATGTTTTGCGCCATTTTGAATCGGGTGACGATCAACCGAAATGTAGTACTGTTCCGGGCTAATAAACGTGCCTTGCGTATTTTCATCCATCAGTTCATGCGCGGCTTTTCTTAGCGCCACCACGCCACACCACACGCCGCGGCTCATGTTTTCAGGCTTATTTTCGTAGATATCGGGCAGCTCGGCCTGGGATTCAACTTCAGCCGTCGCGCCACGCGTTGGGTTAATTTCTGGCGCAGCACCAAGAGTTGGATTTGGGCTCGCAATCGTAGCCGAACCTTCTTCTGATTCTATTGTCACTGGCGCCGGCTCGCGCTCCGCATTGGCGCATCCAGTTAGCGCCACCATCGACATTCCCGCCGCGACCGCCGCACGCGGAATACGATACGTTGCTAAATTTTCACGTAATCGCTGTTCGTACTTTCCCATAATAGTGGTAACTATATCATAAAAATGCGCATTATTCAACGTTTTGGCGACCCGCAAACCATTCGCCAAACAAACGCCAATGCTCCGGTGATTCACCCGCTGATGCATCGCCGCCTTCGGCTAATTGTTCGGCCATGGTTTTATCGCCGTATAATATTACTGTTTGTTCGAACGATTCCGCATCATCAACTCGACCACGCGCTTCGTTTATAAACCTGCCTCGATACGTCACTTCAAAATGCTGCACGGTTTCGCCGTCAAAATAAGCAACATGTTCGTGGCAGTAAATCGCCTTATTTTCGTGCCGGTTCATCAGCGCCAGCCAATCTTCCGCCACAAACCACGCCGAAATATCCTTCATGTATCCGCCCGGAAAGCCGCCCAGCGCCGGAATACTCCAGCTGGTATCTTGCACAACTACTGGCGCGCCAATTTGCGCAAACGCCGCGCGAGCTTTGGCTTTGGTAATTTCTGCCGGGTTGTGATGCTGGATTTCGTCAATTGCAACTGCCTGATGATCAATTGCAATGCCGAGCGGCGTCAGCACACTGGTTGCTTCGTTAATTTTGCGCCGATTACCGGTAGCGAAAGTAATGGATTTCATAGTGTTATCGTAGCACAGCTTGGGAAGTTACACTTCCAAAATCGCCAGCGACGCCTCTACTTTTAGCCGCTTCACCGGGTGCGTTTTAGTCCATTCATTCACCGCTTTGGCCGCGCCGGGTAGCGCTTCGTTGGCGTAATCGTCCACCACTACAATTGCGCCGGGTGCCAAACGAGGCCAGATTAATTTCAGCGGATCGCGCACAGAATCGTAATAATCGCCGTCCAAAAACGCAAAAGAAATCTGCGGCGGCACCTGCTCGGGCGTAATGTCACAAAACCAGCCTTTGGTGATTTTTGGCAGCGGCACGTTGGCTTGTTTGAGGTTGCGAATCAGCTCCTTTTTTGTAGCGTGCAGTTCGCCAGGCTGAAATTGTTCGCCCGCCGGGCTGTTATCTTCTGGGCGCTTTTCTGGCAGGCCGGCAAACGAATCGTACAAAAATAATTGCTTGCTCGTATTTTGCAGTTCCCGCGCCAAATATACGCTTGTCGTGCCAACATAGCAACCAAATTCTACCACATCGCCCGGCACGGCAGCGGTTTTTAAAAGTTCGCGCAAAATCACCCGCACCTCTTGCTGGCTAACTTGGTCGGAAAGGAGTTTTTCAACGCGCTGCATATCTTTTTATTATACAGCGCGCTATACTTTATGTATGAAAACGTTCGCCGCGGGCACAATTCACGACACGATTCCAGCTGATTTTACCAAGTTACTTTTGACAAATGATGACCTCGCAAAAATATGGGAAAGCTTAACGCCACTCATGCGCAACGAATGGATTTGCTGGCTGAGTGCGCCCAAAAAACAATCCACCCGCGACGAACACGTGCGCCGCGCCGAAGAAGAACTCCGCGAAGGCAAACGCCGGCCATGCTGCTGGATTGGCTGTATTCACCGGACAGACAAAGCGGTGAGTCTGTCGGTGCAGGGGATTTTGCGCAAACGCGCGCCTTCGCAAAAATAGCGGATTATTCCACCCGCTGCGCAAAATGCTCCTCGGTTTCGCGCATAAAAATTTCGGCAACTTTTGGCCCAACGCCGTGCAATTTTTGCAAACGTTTGGAAAATTCTTCTTCGTTTTGGCTGCTTTCAAGCATTAGCAAAAGCGACCCTTCGTATTCGCGAATTAGCCGGTCCATGCACTTTTTGAGCGTACTGGCCGTAACGTGCTGGTAGCGCGTGTAACCACCATCGTGCAGCGTCATTACCAGATACGACTCGGATTCGTCGGCAATTGCCCACGGCGTATCAAGCATGGAGTCGATAAATAATTGCCACGTTTTAATAGCGCTCTCCGAACGAATCGGTTTTCCAAAAAGCAAGCACAGCAAAAACCAACGGAATAAATCGGTGTCGCTGGCCAGCGGCTCCAGCCCAAATTCGGCAGCGGTGTGATTTTTGGGCGGCCTTTTTGTGGTGGTTCGCGCCATTTACTCTTCGTCAGTCGAAGGTAAATTCGCTCCTTCGCCCTCAACTTCTACATTATAGACTTCGCCATCGCGCACCGAAAAATTATGTCGCCCAAAGTGCAAATCCATCGTTACTGGCAGCGATTCGCCGTCGCGCTCAACCACGCGCGCCGTCACACCTTCGTTACGCGCTTTTTCGAGCGCTTCTTCTTCTGTCAGGCCAATATAGTCATCGGCACCTTCACTAGAAACCACATCTTCATCATTTTGCTGCGCTTCGTTTACATACGTTTCGCCGTCATGGCGGCATTGTTCGGGGTAGCTTTCCATTACGGTGCCTTCCGCGGCAACACACGAATCAAAATCAGTTACTTCAGCGGCAGTTCTACGTTGCACAATAAACAACGCTGCGGCAATCAGCAACGCAACTCCTACTGCAACTACTCCTATCAATACGGCCCATCGTTGTTTTGTCATTGTGTCGTTTCCTTTCGTACGTTAGGTAGTTTAAGCGCAGTGATTTTGGCGTAACTGCTACTATTTGTCGTCAATTTTGGCGGATGATTGCGGTTTTTGGCGCTGAATATACGCCATCACCAGCCCAACAATCACCACAATCGCGGCCACATACAGCAGCCCGTTAATAATCCAGGCTGCCACGCGAAAAAGCAGCGCAATTAGCCATACGCTCACAATAATTGCGGCGATGGTAAAAATAAGTCGAGTCAATTTGTTCATATCCCAAGTATACCACGCAAAAATCCCACAAAAAGAAACAACCCCGCTGCGACTACTATCTAACTGATAGCGTTGCAACAGGGCTGAGACCTGGAAGCTTGAAGGAGGCTAGGCGGCGGGCGCCAGTTCAGGCTGCACCTGCTCGACGGCGACGGCGGAATTTTCCACACTGGGCATGCTCATTTCGAAGACATGCTCGTTGTAGAAATCGTTGCGCCAATCGGTGTACTCTGCGGGCGGCGTGATGCCGACCGTGTTGAGTGCCTCGGTTTCCACCAGAGTGAACGGGTGATCATCTTCGATCACGACATACTCGGTGTTGCCTTCCACCGACCGATAGCGATCTGCGGTTTCCCACGTATCGCCTTCCATAGCATTGTCGAAATTCTGCTCCGAAGCACCGCTGTGCACCATTGCAAATCCCGCAACGTTAACGGCAACGGACTCCACCGGCTTGTCGTTCTGCCACTGGAAGTTCGACACCGGATCGCTGGTGCGAATCACCGAAGTGACACGCGCCTCTTCGCCCGTATCGGCCGGATCGCGACCGTCAGTCGTGACACCAAGTGCCGCAGCGATCGGCTCAACCGGAGTTCCCTCCAGCCGCGTTTCGATCGCCCACGGACCGCTCGGATCGGAATCCAAACGGATGTCATCCTGCGCAGTCAGCAACCCGTCAGCGTAGGCCTGTTCGGCGGCATTTCCCAGGATTTCTGATCCCTGGGAGTAGCCGTTGTAGATCACCGGCCCTTCGTACGGATCGTCGCCACCGCGGATTTCGCGGAAGGTCTCCACGGTTGCGGCAGTGCCGATCGCGGCCGATTCATCGTAGGTGGGCGCCGTGAAGCGCGAACCTTCGTGATTGCCAGTCACAAACACCCCGAAAGATTCCGGGTAGTTGATGGCATACGCATCGCGCGTGCCAGCGTGGCCGGCCGTGCGATTTTCGAAGCCGTCGTCACCGGTTCCCGGCACGAACACCACGGGGGTGTCCGGCTGATCCGGGTACCAGTCGCGGTCGTTTTCGGCGCGCGTAACATCGGTCACGACACCACGTTCGACCAGGTTGTCGAACGGCGAAGCGGCAGCGGGTGCAGCCACTCCAAGCATCATCACCAACGCCATCAGGGCGCCAAACAATGCGGCGGTATACTTTCGAACAAGAGTCATCTGACTCCTCCTAAATTGTAAACTTCACTCTAAAGCGGGCGCTTCAGAGGTCTCGAGCTTATGGTTATAAAAACAATAAGCCGTTACTTATAGTAACATAAATTTAATTAAAAAGCAATACCCTTTTCGTTAATTTTTCCATACTGCGCTATACTTTCTATCATGGCCTTTAATCATTACGCAAAAATTAAACGTATTTTAGCTGACCACTCCGACCATTGGTATATCCGACGAATAGACGAACCGACGAGTGCGAAAAACTTTCGCGGTGAAACAATACAGTACGACCATTACTATCGCATCTATAACATGTCTGACACCCCAATAAAGTATTGTAAGTTCCAAAAAATAGAAAAACTTGCACACATACTCGGCAAACAGCCCGAAGAATTACCAATTGTTGAATAATAAATACTGAACATTTTTTGCCAGCATGTCTGTTATAGTAGCGATATATGCTATCTGTAAAGAAATCTCGGAGAGT
>CAMEGH010000014.1 GCA_945916045.1 uncultured Candidatus Saccharibacteria bacterium | reverse complement strand
CCAATCGAACTCGGAGATAGCTGGTTCTCCTCGAAATAGCTTTAGGGCTAGCGTCGGGTTAGTAGCACATGGGGGTAGAGCTCTGTAAAGGACTGGGGCGGGCAACGGTACCCACCCTTAACAAACTACGAATACTATTTGTGTAACCCCGGCAGTTAGAACATCGGTGCTAAGGTCGATGCTCAAAAGGGAAACAGCCCAGACCATCATCTAAGGTCCCTAAATATACGTTAAGTGGGAAACAAGGTGAGATTTCTTAAACAGCTAGGATGTTGGCTTAGAAGCAGCCATTCATTTAAAGAGTGCGTAACAGCTCACTAGTCAAGAGATCTTGCGTGGAAAATGTAACGGGGCTAAACGTATTACCGAAGATATGGATTGTCAGATTTATCTGGCAGTGGTAGAGGAGCGTTCCTATCAGCGGTGAAGCAGAATCGGAAGGTTCTGTGGAGCGGTAGGAAGTGAGAATGCTGGAATGAGTAACCATAAGACAGGTGAGAATCCTGTCGGCCGTAAGAGCAAGGTTTCCTGAGCTATGTTAATCATCTCAGGGTTAGTCGGGCCTAAGCCGAGGCGCAGAGCGTAGGCGATGGACATCAGGTTAATATTCCTGAACCGGTTATATTTTATACACTGTTCACGGGGAAGTAGTCAAAGCGGATTCATGGTATGTATCCGTCCAACATAGCGGGAACGCAAATGGAGTGAAAGTGATCCTTCGGGATTACGATTTTGACCAAAGCCCTGGCTAGAAAAGCAGGTGTATGTGTGAATATGGCCGCCCGTACCGCAAACCAACACAGGTGCTCGAGTCGAGTAGACTCAGGCTTACGAGAGAACCTTCGCTAAGGAACTCGGCAAAACAGCGACCGTAACTTCGGGATAAGGTCTGCCCCCACTTCCTTGGATAGGAAGTAGGAATGTCGCGTTCACTCAGTGAATGTTAAATTAGGTTAAATCGCGTGAGTGTAATGACTCACGCATGAGTACGCAACAGTTTGCCAAAATTGTTGTCGAAAAATCCTTTTTGTGAAATGTATGAAACGAATATAAAGCGAGCAATCGTTTTATTGAGTGTCATCTTTCATTATAACTATAGAAATTTTCTGAGATAAGTAACATGAATAATGTTCTTTTGAACGCGCGTACCTTCGTATCTAACGATGTGGGGGCCGCAGCAAAAGAGCCCACGGAACTGTTTATCAAAAACACAGGTCTCTGCTAACACGAAAGTGGATGTATAGGGGCTGACTCCTGCCCGGTGCTGGAAGGTTAAGGGGAGTGCTTCACGGTGCGAACTGAAGCCCCAGTGAACGGCGGCGGTAACTATAACCGTCCTAAGGTAGCGAAATTCCTTGTCAGGTAAGTTCTGACCCGCACGAATGGAGTAATCATGTGGGCACTGTCTCAGCGAAGGACTCGGTGAAAATGCATTGGCGGTAAAGATGCCGTCTGTCCGTACCAGGACGAGAAGACCCCATGGAGCTTTACTACAGCTTTACATTGATCCGGGTTACAACATGTGTAGCATAGGTGGGAGCCTTTGAAGCAGATACGCCAGTATTTGTGGAGGCACAGGTGAAATACCACCCTTGTTGTGATCTTGATCTCACCATTACCGTTATCCGGTAATGGGACCGTGTATGGTGGGTAGTTTAACTGGGGCGGTTGCCTCCTAAAGAGTAGCGGAGGCGTTCAAAGGTTGGCTAGCAACGGATGGAAATCGTTGTGATAGTGCATGCGCATAAGCCAGCTTGACTGTGAGGAGTACATTCCAATCAGATACGAAAGTAGGAGCAAGTGATCCGCTGTACGTACATTTGTACATGAATGTGGGATCGACAGCGCAAACGGATAAAAGTTACCCTGGGGATAACAGGCTTATAGCGCCCAATAGTTCACATAGACGGCGCTGTTTGGCACCTCGATGTCGGCTCATCACATCCTGGAGGGGGAGCACCTTCCAAGGGTTCGGCTGTTCGCCGATTAAAGTGGTACGCGAGCTGGGTTCAGAACGTCGTGAGACAGTTCGGTTTATATCCGGTATGGACGATAGGAAACTTGAGAAGATCTACCCCTAGTACGAGAGGACCGGGGCGGACGAACCTCTGGTGTATGGATTGTGGCCACCTGCTGCATTGTCCAGTAGCTATGTTCGGAAGGGATAAGCGCTGAAAGCATATTAAGCGCGAAGCCCACTTCAAGATAAGGTTTCCCTATGAGGACACTGAAAGACTATCAGTTTGATAGGTGCAAGGTGGAAGTGTAGTAATACATGGAGCTGAAGCATACTAACAGTCCCATTGCCTTTTTATGTCCTTGTCTGCTACGTTTATGCTTGCATAGACTGCGCGGATGAGGTAGACTTAACTAGTAATTGGTGTATATCACTAACGTGAATTAACACCAACGTCAAGATAACTAACTTATCTTAATCAATCAAAACGTGCCCGCACTGCGATTGTTCAATAGAACAGTCACGGTTTGGACTTCGAAGCGAGGTTTTCTACGCTCTGGCCCACTCTATAGTTTGAGCCCAAAGCGCATTAGAGCGGAAACCTTACTTCGGTGCCCATGGCGAGGAGGAAATACCTGTTCCCATTCCGAACACAGAAGTCAAGCTCCTCAGCGGCGATTATACTGCGAAAGTGGGAAACTAGCACGGTGCCGAATTATAAAGAAGACTTCCGAATAGGAGGTCTTTTTTCTTTGATACGATAGAGAGTAAAGGTATATGCTATACTAAAGCAATGAATTTACGCCAAGAAGGAAAGCAGTTGCTTGATTCGACAGGGTTGAGGGCGATATTAGAGCGCTTTGGCGAAGTGTCGATTGGCGGTAGTTACGTGTATGATTTGCTGGTTGATCGTGATATCGATATTGATGTTCGGCTACCGAAAAATACAGATTTGACGTTTGATGTGCGGGCGGAATTGGCCGCAACATTACTACGTGAAGTGCACGCAATGCGTGGTATAAAAATGGCCGATTTACATCATTTTCCGACTGGAGCGAAGCATCAGATTGATGGTATTTGGTATGGATTGAACGTTATTTCAGAGCAAAGTAGCGAGCGCTGGAATATTGATATTTGGCTTTTACCGGAGGGAAGTCGCACTGAAGAAAATATTGCCTTAACTGAACGCCTGATGAATGTAACGGCGAGCGAACGCGAAACTATTATGCGCTTGAAGCAGGAGGCTTTGGCGCGTGGCGTAAAAGAGAAGGGCGCGACTTCTGTGCAGGTATATAGGGCGGTGCTGGAGCGCGGGGCGACGTCATTAGACGAAATAATACAGAGCTAAGGATATAAAAAATGACCTGCGAAATTTGCAAAATCCTTAAAAGTCCATCACCCGACGAACTTGCGCTGCGAATTTCAGAGGGTGAGTTTTGGCATACGACGCTACGGCTCGATCAAGAATATTTAGGAACGGTATTCATTACCGCCAAGCGCCACGTGGCTTCGCTGCCGGATGTAACAGTGGCCGAAGAACAGGAATTTATCGCCATGCGAAACCGAATTATTCGCGCGCAAATGCAGGAGTTTGGCGCAAAAGTGGTAAATGTTTCATGCCTGATGAACCACGCGTTTACTGCGGAACGGGGCGGTTCGCCGCACGTGCATTATCACCTAAAGCCGCGGTACGCGCAGCCGGTTGAGCGATTTGGTCGAACGTTTGTAGATCGGCAATTTGGCGCGTATATTAAAGAAAAATATTCGAATGTGGTGGATAGTGAGACGGCGCGGGAGATTGTGGCGGTGCTGCGAGCTACGATTGAAAGCGAGCAATATGAGTAGATAGGCGCGCCGAGTAAGGTGTTCGAGAAGATTTTTAGCTGGCTGATAGTCTAGATATTGACTTTTGTTAATAATTATGCTATTATAGTGAATGTCTCTTCAGCCTATTTGAAAGGAGCTGCAACTATGCAGCGCAAGTTTAATGAGAAGAAGATCGACGCACGTAAGCGTCACGACCAGCTTGCAATTCGTAATGCTGGCGATAATCGCTTGTCGTCCGGTGCAATTCCGAACCGTCGTATTAACGTCGTCGGTCAGCGCCGTACCGAGCGCGCCATTCGCACTTCGCTGCGTGGCGGTGATCGTGTGGTTGCGCGTCAGCAGTTGCTCGATGTCGTTCGCCTCCATAACGGCGGCAACGATATCGATGACACCGACGCATACGGCAGCGGCAAGCTGCTTGTGAGCGTCGGCTCTGCTTTGAGCCATCGCGCGTCGTAATCTTCTGTGAAGAGTCAAAGCCTGTCGGGGCGGAGATGCTACTAGCTTGCTAGTATGCACCCGTTTCGGCGGGCTCTTTCCTTTCGCCAGGACCTAGTATTCTAATTATGATTTGTGCACATAAAAACGACCCGTCTCGCAGATCGGGTCGTTTTTATATTTTTTTGGTGGATGTGTATTTTACATCCAAACAAGTGCCTTGTTGGTTCATTACAGTGGTGGAATGAACTTATATTTACTATATCGCACCAGGAGCATAAGTGCAATACTTTTTTCACAACAAAAAAGCTTATTGTAAACATTGACAAAAAGCACAAGCTGTGTTATATTTAAAACATACACATATCACGTGTGAGGTAAAAGTGAGAGGGTTTCCGCATTTATTTGTGTGGAAATCTTTTTAATAAATGAGGAGAACTCTGCATGGCAGGTACAAAAAACGGTGGCGCTAAAGCTGCATTAACCAACAAGAAAAAGCACGGCGCTGACTTTTATGCACGTATCGGTGCGATGGGCGGCAAAAAAGGCCGAACTGGCGGATTCGCCGCAAACCCAGAGCTAGCACGAATTGCTGGCGCAAAAGGTGGTCGCATTAGCCGACGTGGTAAAAAAGCGGCAACGCAAACAAACGTGGTGGCGATCCCTGTTACCCAGGACACAACCCAAGACGACGCACAGCTCGTAGCGTAACTACTCAATCGCGACTGAACAAAAATACACCTCTGTTGTGGAGGTGTATTTTGTGTCGCTAGGTTTTTTAGGCGGAAGACCGACTGTAGCGGCGAACGCGCGTTTGCGTGCCCTTGTTGGTGTTCCAGACGTGCTGGCAGCCGAGGCAGCGGTAGGCTTGTTTGCTGGTTTCGACCCCAGTAAGCGTGCAACGAGGACAGGTACTTTTGGCGTGGAGCCAGTCGCGATACGTATCGAGGTGATCTTCAATAAAATCCGGCTCGATCGTAATGTTATATTTTGGCGTCAGCGTTTTGGTGGCGTATTCCCACGCGTCGCGCTCCATGGCTAAAAGCTCGACGTCGCGGCGGTAATCGGCGTGCTGCAAGCAGGCGTGGCCAAGTTCGTGCAAAAGCACCCATTCGGCGTGTGGGCTGTGCGGCGCAAAATACACCGTTTGCGTTTTGGCAGACCAGCGTGAAACATCGGCTTCTACAAACGTAAGTTGCGCAAAATCGCGGCGCAGTTTAGCGACGAGTGAGCTGATCGGTTGCATAGTAGTAGCCTCCGTACACAACAGCGTGTTCGGGGTGGCGTGCCTGAATAAATTGCGGCCGTTTAATGTGCGGCGGCAACCCTTCTTCCAGGTAGCCGGTTAAATATTCGGCGTATTGTTTAAATTGCGTGCCCATGCTGCCGCCAATCACGATAATATCGGGTTGTGAAAGGGGAATAATCGCCAAAAACCCGCGCGAAATGCGATCAGCAATGTGGCGCCATTGGCGTTTGCTTTTAATTTCGCTGCCAAATTTGCCGTATGTTTCAAAAATGGCTTGGCCGCTGGCAAAACTTTCCCATTGGCGTACGCGGCCATCAAATTCAACCAGCATTTGGCCGCCTTCGCTGCAGCGCATCCCTTTGTTAATTTCGCCATCGGTTACAAAACCAGTGCCAATGCCGGTGCTTACGGTTACGTACAATACCGATGATTGCAGCGGTTTTAGCATGCGGGCTTCGGCAAGGCCTGCCAAATTTGCGTCATTTTCAACAAAAATTGGCGCGCCATCAAATAGAGGGTCAAGTGCTTTTTTAATATCAAAATTTTGCCAGCCAAGGTTTTTGCACCAGATGGCGATATCGTCTTTAATGATGCCCGGCAGTGCAATTGCCACGGCGTCTACTTTGCCGCGAATAGGCAATTCTGCCAGCGCTTCACGCAAAAGCGCCAAGTATTTTACAGTGTTTTTAGGCGTCGGAAACCGCACATGCGCCTTCATTTCCCCCTTGTTTGTGAAAACGGCTACCAGCGTCTTGGTGCCCCCCGTGTCAACTGTAACAATCATACAAATAGTGTAGCACAAATTGGGCGCGCGCCACAGGAGCGTAAAATCTCACCAAAAACTTGCATTGTTACGCTAAGCAGTGTATAATATAATCAAAGTATACAATTGTAGGTATTTGAAG
Organism: uncultured Candidatus Saccharibacteria bacterium; assembly: GCA_945916045.1. GTDB lineage: Bacteria > Patescibacteriota > Saccharimonadia > Saccharimonadales > Saccharimonadaceae > CAMEGH01. Next base: position 4,746 of record CAMEGH010000014.1, on the reverse strand, counting down.
GGTTATTTTATGAATAAACAACAATCTGGTTCGATTCTGTCATTTGTGATTGTTGGCGTTTTATTGGCGGCATTAGTGGTAGGTGGAATTGTGATTTCGCAGCGCCGCAGTGCAGATCGCGCCGCGTTGGTAACTTCGGAAGAAATTAATTCGGGCACGGTAACCGAAGTGCCCGGCGACGACGCCGAGGAAACAACGCCAGATAGCGACGGCGCAACCGACGAAAACGCCACAGATGATGCGACTGATGAAAATCGCGAAGAAGAAACTGCGAACGACGAGGCTGGCGATGAATCTGCTACAACCGACGAAAACAACGCAGAACCTACCACAGAAGAGAACGCCACAAACGATGACGCAGCACAGCCTGCGCCAAGCAACGAAATTGCCGCAAACGACCCGGCAACTGACACTGACGCACTCGTGAGTAACGGCCCAATTGCGCGCACCGGCGGCGGTCCACAGGCGGCGCAAGAACCGCAACACGCTGGCGAATTGCCAGAAACCGGCCCAGTTGAAGACGCCGTGATGATGGCGGTTGGCCTGGTGGCAATCCTTGGCGCTGGCTACGTGTACTACCACTTTGGCTACGGCCGCAAATAGTTTGCACCCGTCTCAATCGCGCTCCGCTTTACATCTGTTGCCAACTCCTGTACAATGAAGGGCGAGTATCATGGTGTATTTTCTACGCCTTGATAGAATATAAACGATAAGGAAGGAGTTTTAGTGAGTTTTCTCGCATGTCGGGGAGATTAACTAAGGAAACTTATGGCAAACGCCAAACTAACAATGGATGACCTGCTCGCTGGTGCAGACACGAGTGCAAAGCAGATCACTGCTGGTGAAGTTATCACCGGAACTGTATTAAGTCTAAAAAAACATGAGGTGTTGATTGACCTCGGTGCACAGGGCGTTGGATTTGTTCCACGCCGTGAAGTTGGGTTTTCACGCAACATCGCTGAAGGTGACGAAGTTACTGCCAGCGTGGTTGATACCGAACTTGATAACGGCATGAGCTTGCTCAGCCTTCGCAAAGCCGCAAAAGACCGCGGTTGGGAAGAAGTTGCTGCGAAGCTTGAAGCAGGCGACATCATCGAAGTGCAACCATACGACGCAAACCGTGGTGGTTTGTTGGTAGAATACGAAGGTGTACGTGGGTTCCTCCCAGTATCACAACTTTCGGCTGAACATTACCCACGTGTTGGCTCAAGCGACAAAGATGAAATCTTGCAACGTTTGAACAACTTGGTTGGCAAAGACATGAAGGTGCGCATTCTTGATGCAGACCGCAAAGCCAACAAGCTTATCTTCAGCGAAAAAGAAGCAGTAAAAGACGGCTTGGCTGAACGGTTCGAAAAACTCGCAATTGGCGACGAAGTAGAAGGCGTTGCAACTGGTGTTGTCGACTTTGGTGTCTTTGTAAACGTTGAAGGTATCGAAGGTTTGGTGCACATCTCGGAAATTAGCTGGGAACGTGTGAATAACCCTGGTGAATACGTGAAGGTTGGTCAAACAATCAAAGCGAAAATCATCGCAATCGATAAAGACCGCTTGAGCTTGAGCATGAAGCAATTGACCCAGGACCCATGGCTTACTGAGGTAGAAAACTTCAGCAAGGGCGATAAGGTTGAAGGTACCGTTACGCGCATTACACCGTTTGGTGCATTCGTGCAAATTAGCCCAGCAATCGAAGCATTGGTACACATTTCTGAACTTGGCGGCGCAAATGCAGCTGATCCAGAAAAGGTATTTACGCTCAACGAACGCAAGGAATTTGTGATTCTTGATATCGACAAAGATAGTCGAAAAATTAGCCTTGGCTTAGGCAACAAAAAATAATAATAGTGCGCGGGTGAAACTCCCGCGTTGAAGCCGCGCAACAGGGTTGTAGCGGGGAGAAGGAGTTTATGTATGCAAGAGAAAATCGTTTCTATTGGTGATTCAATTACAGTAGGGGAGCTTGCGGAGACTCTAAATCTACCTGTTACAACTCTGGTTGGCGAGTTGTTTAAGAATGGTATTGCTGCCACAATCAACCAAAAAATTGATTTTGAAACAGCCACGATCATTGTAGAAGAGCTCGGCATTGATGCCAAACTAGAACGCAAGGAAGGCGACGCCGCGCTGCCAACGCGTGAAGCGTATGATTTGTCGGAAAACGCGGTGGAACGTCCGCCGATTGTTGCCGTGATGGGCCACGTTGACCACGGAAAGACCAGTTTGCTTGACGCATTGCTTGATACCGAAGTAGTAGAAGGCGAAGCTGGCGGTATTACACAGCACATTAGCGCGTATCAAACGATCAAGAACGACCGCGCGATTACCTTGCTTGACACGCCGGGGCACGAAGCCTTTGCAGCGCTTCGCCAGCACGGTGCGGTGTTAACCGACGTGGTGATTATTGTGGTAGCGGCAGATGACGGCGTGAAGCCACAAACCGTAGAAGCAATTCGTTTTGCGCGCAACGCGAATGCCAAAATTGTGGTGGCTATCAACAAAATGGATAAAGACACCGCAAATCCACAGCTCGTAAAAACCCAGCTGGCGACCGAACACGGCTTGAACCCAGAAGAATGGGGCGGCGACGCAATTATGATTGAAGTAAGTGCCAAAAAGCGCACCAACCTCGATAAATTGCTTGAAAGCGTCTTGCTGATTGCCGACATGGAAGAGCTCAAAGCTGACGTTGACGTGCCAGCTCGCGGTTTGGTGATTGAAGCGCACAAAGAAGTCGGCAAAGGTTCGGTCGTGAACCTGCTGATTGAACAGGGCGAACTTGCGCCGGGTAAATTTATTGTGGCGGGCGCGACGTACGGCAAAATTCGTACCTTGCTTGATTACAAAAATGACACGCTCAAGAAAGCCGGCCCTTCAACACCAGTAACGGTAACGGGTTTTAAACAATTGCCGCAATTTGGCGATACGTTTATTTCGGTTAAGAACGAAAAAGCTGCCCGCCAATTGGCTGAAAAGAATCGCTTGGAACAAGAAAAAGCCGCTGCCAGCACCAATGTTACCAGCGCCGACCTTCTGAAGAAGATGGACCAAAAACACGACAGCCAAGAATTTAACGTGATCGTAAAAGCCGACGTGCAAGGCTCACTGACTAGTGTTATGGACAGCTTGCGCTTGGTGGATACGGAAGGCGCGGTGACGCTGCGAATTGTCGGCAGCGGCATTGGCAATATTAGCGAAAACGACGTACGTTTAGCCGCCGACGAAAAAACGATTGTGTACGGCTTTAACGTTGACTTGCCGCCAGCCGTCAAGCGTTTGGCCGCGCGCGATAAAGTAAATGTGCGCATTTATAGCATTATTTACGAACTGCTAGACGACGCTCGCCAAAGCATGGAAGCGTTGCTCGCACCAGAGGTCGTGGAAACCGAAGTTGGCGCATTGAAGGTGAAGGGCGTCTTCCGCACCACCAAAGAAGAAGTCATTGCTGGTGGCGAAGTTTTGAGCGGAAAAGTTGCCGCAGGTTTGCTTGTGCGCGTTCGCCGCGGCGACGAAGTTGTGGCAGAAGCCGAAGTGTCTAAAGTGCAGCGCCAACAACAAGAAGCCAAAGAGGTCTTCGAAGGCGAAATGTGCGGCCTTAGCCTAAAAACGCAAAAGAAGTTGCAGGTAGAAGAAGGCGACAAGCTCGAATTCTTTACCCGTGAATTGGTAAAGCGCACACTAAAATAATCGCCCAGAGTGTTGCGATTATCGTGAATATGCTATAATCGAGGTAGAATCCATTACCTATTTAAGGGTAAAAGTAAGAAGGAGCGGGACAACCCATGTTTAAATTAGACGATAAATTCCTAGAAGAGATTGGCTTGAATGATTTGCCAGCCGAGCAAAAACGCGCATTTTTGGAGCAAGTATACGCTTCGCTTGAAGAGCGCGTTGGCGCACGACTGAGCGAAGGTTTGACCGATGCGCAGTTTGAAGAATTCGAAGGAATCATCGACCGAGATGTGACCAAAGTTTCGGCGTGGCTGACCGCTCACGTGCCAAACTTCCAGCAAGATCCGGCGTTTGTGCAGTTGCAGCAGGCGTCGAACGCATCAGCAGACGACCTTACGCTGCAGGCAGAATACGCGGCAACCAAATGGCTTGAAGTAAACCGCCCGAACTACCGCGACGTTGTAGCGCAGGTAATGACCGAACTACGTGCGGAAATTACGCAAAATCGTGATGCGATTTTGGCATCAACGCAGCAATAATTTGTAGCATTTTGTACAAAAAACCTCCCGAATTTGGGAGGTTTTTTGTTGGAATTTGCGGAGATTTTGGCAAATGCGCGAGTGGACATAATTTGCGGAATTTGCGTACGATTTGCAGTCGCGTAACGCGTTTTTTGCGCAAATTTATGCGCGCAATCCACGCAAAAACGCCTCAACCGAAACAGTTTTGCCGCTTGGCGCGACAAGTTCGTCAATGGCAAGTAATGTATCATTTTTGCACAAAATCGTCGTTTCGTTTGGCGCAGTTGTAATGTGTGCTTTGGTGACAATTCGTTCCTCGCCACAAAACGGCACGCGCGTTTTAGGAAACCCAAGGTGTGCGCGAATACGGCGTTCAAGCTCGGGGGCGGTAAAATCGGCCGGCTGCACAAGCGTATCGTTTTTAGAAAGTAGCTGGCAATACACGGCGTCGGCGTCGTTTTGTGGTGTGGGCGCAAGTTCGCCGCTCATAATTTGCGGTAACACGCGCACTAATTCGGCGGCGCCCTCACGGGCCATGGCGTCGTACAATTCTGGC
>CAMEGH010000013.1 GCA_945916045.1 uncultured Candidatus Saccharibacteria bacterium | reverse complement strand
ACTTAACGTCGCACAATGTAGATTTTACGTCGCATACATAGCAATCCACCTTATGAACCCAAAACACCATCTACATCTCAAATCCTTGGTTTTTGGCAAAATCTCTAGCCATGCGCAACAGCGAATAGGGCTTTTCAGTCGCGCACGCCAACTGCCAACTTTGTTACGCAGATCGTTTTACTTACGCACACGTTTACACAAGCTATCAGCACGCGCGCAAACGTACCGCACACAAACACCAATCAACGCGCCGTGCGCACCAGCCTCGTCACAACGCTTGACTTTGCTTGCAAAATTTGACATAGCTATAGTTTTCCACAGAAGTATAGTTTTTGCGGCAAAAATAGGGAAATTTGACATTTTCCACTTTTATTCCCCACTACCCTATTTTTTGCGTCAAAAATGCCTATTTGACTTTTTCAACAAATTATTTGTAAATATATATTTTTTGCAAATTACCCCTTCACACAAATATCAAAAAGCACCCTACTACGCTCCCCTGCTACTCACCCCTGTTCTACCTCTGTTAGAGCCTCCGCCCTACTCGCGGAAGAAAACCCGGCCCTTGACGCGCACATCCACATACGCAGGTGTGCGGCCTTCACGCTGAAAATACTGCAGCGAACGTACACTATCTTCCACTTGCTCGCCCGGCGAACGGTCGATCGACAAAATAAACGGATATTCAACCCCTTGCACTGAAAGTTCAACCTGGCGCGATGTACCAGCTGGAATCGCCACCTGCGACACCGCAAGCCCGTTTTGCTGCGCAATTGCCACCGTGCGCCCCACAAAACTCAAGAAGCGCGCACTCGCGATCGCCGTGCCCGTAGTGTGCTCGACACCGCTGTTATCAACGATGATCACCTCTGGATTCGCAAACACATTATGCGAAAATGACACGCCATCTTTGTCAACATAATACTGCGTGCGGCCAACCTGCCAGCTCACCACCGGGCTGCGCAATTCCACCGCAAATTCCGAACTCGCAAAGCCCGCAAATCCTTTTTGCGTAATGCGCGCGACCTCTGGGTGCTCTTTGCTGACAAATTCGGTTAAATGCGCGTCGTTGAGGTTAAATCGCAAGCGTTCGGTAGGATTTTTCTCGAGGTAATCTTGAATTGCAACTTCGTATTTGTCGCGCTCGGGCAGCGTATCAACATTAGAAAATGTCACCAGTACCGTTGCCGTAAACGACCAAATGAGCGCTGACAAAATGATCGCTCCGACGCCTACGCAAAGCAGCACCGCGGCAATTCTGCGGCGCAAATTGTTCAAGCGGTGGACTTTTTCGCGCGGGGAATAATCGCCGTGGATTTTTTCGCTGTTTGATTTTGTGCGCGTGTACGAACTTGCGGCAATCGTGCGACCGCGGCGATAGTGATTTTGCGAATTTGCGCCAAACGAACCACGCGACGAAGAATCGCCCGCATCATCTGTGCGACGGCGACGCGCCGGTTGCGCACGGGTAGGTTTTTTGTTTGAAGAAAATAGCGCCATTCTGCTTATGATTGTAGCAGTTTGATGCAGTTTTTACTACTGTTAGACCCGCGGTTTTGCGGCTTTTAGCACCAGCTCTGCGGTTTCGCGCGCAGCAGCCGGTTTTGCAAACGCATGAAACGCCCGCGAAAGCCGAGCGCGCTCGGCGTCATCCGCCAGCAGCGCCAAAATTTCGCTCGAAAGCGCTTCGCCAGAATGCTCAATCATGTCTTCGTCGACAATTTTTACCGCGCCAGCCTCGGCGTACACCTTGGCATTTTTTAGCTGATGCCCGCCCGTTAAGCGCCCATTTGGCACCAAAATTGTCGGCGCACCTACCGCCGCCAATTCCAAAATCGAAGTTGCGCCCGCCCGCGCCACCACTACATCTGCCGCCGCCAATTTATCAGCCATGCCATCCGACACAAATCCAGTCAACTGCCAGGCGCTGGTATTTTCCCCCATCGTCGCGCGCAGCTCGGCGTACTGCCCTACCCCGCTAATCAGCAAAAGCGAGCTTTTTGTTGTAATTTTGTCTACTTCTGCGGCAATCGCGTCGTTGATTCGTTTTGCGCCCAATCCGCCACCGGTCACAATCACCAGCGGCCTGTCTTCTGCAAAGCCAAGTTTGCGTTTCGTTTCGCGCTTTTTAGCGTCATTTGCCGGCGCAAAATCGCTCGCCACCGGAATGCCGACGTATTTTGAACGATCTTTCGGATACGAATAATGCTCAAGCGGCGCGCCCGTGGCGATATACGTGGCATGTGGCGCCAGCAAGCGATTTGTCAGCCCCGGATGCGCATCGCTATCATGAATCACCAACGGAATTCGCAACAACCGCGCCGCGTAACCAACCGGCAAACACACGTAGCCGCCTTTGGCGAAAATCACATCCGGCCGCCACGCAAGCAGCTTAAAAAACGCCTGCACCGTGCCAAATAACACCTTAAAAACATCAATAATATTTGGGAACACCACCGACGGAATCAGCAAATGCTGCACTAGCGAAAGATGATGATAGCGGCGCAATTTCCCCGAAATAACCTGTTCCACCGGCACGGTTTCATCAAATTTACCGACAATATTTTTGGCTTGTTTGCCAAACGCTTTGTCGCACCAAAACCGCAATTCTGCGCTTGGCTGAGCTTTTTTGAGCTCCTTAAATACTGCGACGACCGGCGTAACGTGTCCGCCCGACCCGCCGCCGACTGCGAGAATCTTCATCCTTCTTCCCCTTCTTTAAATCTGACCGATGCGCTGTATATTGCGACGCCTGAAATACCAGTCCCAAAATCACCGCAATAAACACCATGCTTGTGCCACCAAAACTCAATAGCGGCAGCGTAATTCCGGTGAGCGGCATCAGGCCAGTCATGGCGGCAACGTTAATAATCACGTGCGACCCAATCCAGCCAAACACGCCGGCTGCCAGCAATTTGTAGCGCTCGTCGGGCAAATGATCCATAATTTTAAGGATCCGCCGCAGCAGCAAATAGAACATTCCCAAAATAAATACCAATCCCAAAAAGCCAAACGTTTCGCCCAAAATGGCAAACACCGAGTCGTTAATCGCCTCTGGCAAATAGCCCGCCGCCTGCACACTGTTGCCAATTCCTAGGCCAAATAATCCGCCCGAACCGATCGCAATTTTGGCGTGCGTAATATGATACGCGCCACCGTCTACTGCTGTTGCCGCTTCGTCGCCGCTCAAAAATGTCATCATACGTTCCATGCGGTGCGGTGCAATCACAATCGTCACAACGCCAAGCACTACCAGCCCAGCCGCCGCAAATGCGCCAATGCGTGGGCTGATGCCAGCCACCGTCATCATCGACGCTACAATCGCAATCAGTGCCACGCCGGTTCCCAAATCCTTTTGCAAAATAACAATAAAGAACGCGCACACCGCCAAAATTGCCGCCACCGGAATAAGCGTTTTGTCGCGGCTGTTAATTTCGCCCGAACGCATACGCGCCGCTAAAAAGCCCGCCAAAAATATCAGCACGCCAAATTTCAAAAATTCTGACGGCTGCAGCGTTCCAATGCCAGGAATCACAAACCAGCGGCACGCACCCAGCGCACATTGCGTAATTGCCTCAACATGAAACACGTTTCCAAATAGCGCGAGCAGTGCCGACGCGCCAAATCCTGCCAAAAGAATTTTGCCGCTGTGCTTTAAAATCCAATCAAATTTAAAGAAAAACGCAAACGCAATAAACGCGCCCATCGCAATCAGCACGCTCATTGTTTGGCGCAAAATAAAGTACGAATCACCCAAGCTACTACCAAATGTTTCGTTCAGCAAATTGGCGCGCTGTGGGCCGATCGCAAAAATAATAATCAAGCCAATCACCACCAAAACGGCAGTGTAGCTAATCAACCGGTAATCCGGCCGGTGTTTGCGCACGAGTTCACGCGCGGCACTTACCGTGCGGCGAGCTCGCTCCACCATTTAAATGTGGCCTCCGGCAATCGCCAAATAGACACCTACGAACGCCATCACACCGCCAATTACCCAAAAACGCATGGTAATTTTGGTTTCTGGCCAACCGCCTGCTTCAAGGTGATGATGAATCGGTGCAGATTTGAAAATCTTGCGGCCAAAATAGCGTTTACTTACAATCTGAATCAAGCTAGAACCAGCTTCAATCACAAAGATAATGCCAATAATCGGAAGTAAGAAAAGCGTGTTTGTAAGCATTGCCATCACGCCAAGGCTCACGCCAAACGCAAAACTGCCAACGTCGCCCATAAAGAATCGCGCCGGATAAATATTAAACCACAAATAGCTAAGCAGCGCGCCCACAACCGTAAACGCAAACCCAGCCAGCGCCACCTGCCCTTGTAGTAAGGCGATCACGCCAAACGCGCCAAAACTGGTTGCCAGCAGCCCGCCCGCCAAACCGTCGAGCCCGTCGCTAATATTGACCGCGTTACCCGTTGCCACCACCGCAAACGCAAACAGCGGCACCATTCCCCAGCCAATCGAAAGGTCGCCTAAAAACGGAATATGCACACTGTCGATGCCAAGTTTTGCAAAAAAGAACCAGCCCAGCGCCACGCCAATTGCGGTAATCATCATAAATTTCATGCCGCTGCGCATGCCGGCCACCCCTGTTCCGTCGCCGCGCAAATTGATAATATCGTCAATCAAACCTACAATTGCGCCGCCAATCAAGCCAGCCAGCGGCAGCCACGTTTGGCCACGATCCAAATTAAACAACGTAATTACCGCAATCGCAATCACGCCAATTGCGCCGGCCATAGTAGGAATATTGCGCTTAAACTTCTTTTTGTGGAGATTCACAAAAACGAGCAGCTTTTCGCCCGTAGTGCTGGTGTCACGCTGCTTTTTCCAAAATCGGTAGCGATACGCCAAAAAAGTGTAAATGGGCGTAAGCAACATTGCCAGCACAAACGCCGCAATGCTCAGCAAAAACACACTGGTCATTTCGCTGGTTACAATTTGTAAAGATGATTCGTTCATGTTATTCCCCCGGCTGGAGTTGGTAATATTCTAGTAGCCAATTCGATAGGTCGGTGAAGATCGGCATAGCGTGGCGATTGCCCTCGAGATTCATCCCTTTACCGGACACTTGTACCATTATAACGTATTTTGACTCGGATTTGGTGCCACCAAAGCCTAAATACGTTCCGTCGGTTTGATTCATAACGTATTGGCCGTTTTCGATGGTTTGTGCGGTACCGGTTTTGCCGCCAACGTAGTAGCCGGGCTTGTCGTCGCTGGTGAAGCCGTTGCGCGCTTTGTAGATCATTTCACGCGTTTGTTGCGACGCTTCGGTGCTAATTACCCCTTTGCGGTGCGTCGCGTTGTCTTCTTTGCGGATTTGGCCGTCTTCGTACGTGCCAGCAATCACCGATGGCGAATGATACGTGCCACCGTTAATGATCGAACTAAAGCCCGCGCATACTTGCACCATCGTCACATTCAACCCCTGGCCAAACGCCATGTTTGAATAACGCACGGCGTTTCCTTCCGCTTCATCGGGCGAAATAACCGTGCCGCGCTGCTCGTTCGTTACCTGAATGCCGGTCAGTTCCCCTAACCCAAACCGATTGTGGAAATATTCGTACATCGTATCGCGCGCGCCCTTGGTAATATATTCGCCGTTACCCAAACGCTGCGCAATATTGACCATTCCGGTGTTAAGCGAGTTATTGAGCGCGGTTTGCATCGAAATATTACCCGTCAAACCTTTTACAACATTGCCGATTGTGCGGTCTTCTATACGAACGCTGTCGGTGTTATAAAATGTTGCATCTGGCGTGATCACACCCATATCAATCCCAGTTGCCACCGTAAAAGTCTTAAGTACCGAGCCAGGCTCGTACGGTTCACTGACCGTGCGGTTTACAAATTGTTTAGCGTCTTGCACTTTGGTAAATTCTTCTGGCTTGTACGTTGGCAAACTGGCCATGGCTTTAATTTGGCCGGTATTTGGGTCCATCACCATAATGCTGCCGTCGGTGGCGCCACTGCGCTCTAGGCCTGCAGCTAGCACTTGCTCTGCTTTAGATTGAATATTCAGATCAAGCGTCAGCACCAGCGATTCGCCATCGACTGGGTCTTGGCGAATGTTATTTTTGCCAATCGAAAGCGGCACATTTGCCACATCGGTAACAGATTTTAGCACACCGTCGGTGCCAGTTAGGCGGTCGTTCAGGCGCTCTTCGACCCCATATTGTCCCTTGTTTTCGTTATTCACAAAGCCCAGCGTTTGGCTCGCCAATTGCCCTTCGGTATAAACGCGCTTTGACACCTGCTGAAAGCCCACGCCGCTAAGCTTTTTCTCGCGGATAAGTTCGGCCTGGCGTAGCGAAACGTTGCGCGCCAGCACTTTGTATTGCGTGGACGTATCTTGCAACATTTCTTGAATATCGCCGTCAACCATTTCGCCCGCTGCAACTTCGCGGACCACCTGCTCAACTTCTTGGTGTTTTGTGACCACTGTTGGATCGGCAAAAACGGTATACACTTGCTGGTTCATCACCAGTGGCGCAGGCGTTGTGCCATCAAGCGCATAAATCATCCCCCGGTTTGCCGGAATCACCAAATGCTTCATTTGCTCGCGATTTGCCAGCGCCGTGTAATGATCGTGCTGCACAATTTGCAACCAAAAAAGCCGCACCACAATCAATATCATCACCCCTGTAAGGAGTATGACAAGAAATTGCGAGCGGCTGCCTTTAAGTAGATCTAATTTCATTGTTTATTGTGCGTATTCGGTTTCGGCCGGCGCAGTCATAGCCTGGGCAACATCGCTGTTGCTGATGGTTTCAAGCGATGTCAAACGAGCGTTTTCAACTTCCAAATCTGCTTTTTTGGTTGAAAGCTCTGAAATGCGTTCATCAAGCCGGCTTGCGTCGTAATCATACGAGCGAGCGCCAATTGCCTGTGTTAAGTATATCAAACCTAGCACTAAAATCATAAGCGCGACAATAATGGTGTGGGTTACAGGCCCCAATTTCACTGGAGAAACAAAACGTGCGGTATTTTGGTTGCGTCCCCAGCTCTGCTGGCGTCGAGTAGCGTACTGTGTTCGTTGGTAGGTTGACATGACTTCTTTTTGTGTTTATTTTGTATTTTTTTGCGTAGAAAAGAGCGTGCGCGCCGGGTTTTGGTGGCACGCACTGCCCTATTTCTACAAATCGCCTAAAGCGATACTATTTTACGCGTACCTGAACTTGTTGTTCTGCTGATACGTTCTGTACTTTGATGTGGATTGGCATTATGCTTTTCCCTTTCTGTTTATTTTTTCACTGCGCCGCGAAGTTTTGCACTTCTCGAACGCGGATTGTGAACATCGTAAGTTGCACCATCGAGCGGTTTTTTATTCAGCAATTGCAGCTCGGCTTCAAAGCCAGCTTCGGCTTGCTCTTTAAAGAATCGTTTGACCAATCGGTCCTCGAGACTATGGAAGCTTATCACCCCTACCCTACCGTTCTGGTGTAAAAGACGTGGCAGGAGTGGTAAAAGTGCTTCCACTTGCGCGAGTTCTTGATTGACCTCGATTCGCAGTGCTTGAAAGGTTCGCGTGGCCGGATGGGTTCGTTGCCATTTGCCACGATGTAGGTGCAAGACCAGTTCTGCAAGCTCGCTTGTGGTGGTAAGCGGTTTTTCTGACCTTCTTTTACAAATTTCCGCTGCAATTCGTTTTGCAAATTGCGGCTTCTCTTCGCCATATCGTACAATTATTTCTGCTAGCTTGCTTGGTGAATACGTATTCACCACAGTAGCCGCAGAGACGGTTTGGCCGGGATCCATTCGCATATCGAGTGGCCCGTTCTTCATAAAAGAAAATCCTCGCTCGCTCTGGTCGAGTTGTGGTGACGACACGCCCAAATCCACAACAATCACATCAAATGTTTGACCATTTGCAATCAGAGCCTCTGCCGCCGACAAAAAATCGGTATGCAAAAGCTGAGCGCCCTGCTGTTTGAACCGCTGGAGTTCTGCAATTGCATTCTCGTCGCGATCAACTAGCGTTGCGCCTGAAAGATTCTTGGTTTGTGCTACAAAAGCATCTGCGTGGCCGCCATACCCTGCCGTCAGGTCGAGATATCTCTCCCCAACTTTTGGTTTTAGCAGATCAACAGTTGCTTCGAGCAAAACCGGAACATGTAGCTCGTACTCTTTTGAAGCACGGTGCTGTGGTGGATGTTCTTTAATACTCATTCCCCTAGTATAAACTAGTGGACTCGAGATCACCAAACCGGCAACATACTATGTTTGTTTTCGCAGTGTGTTTGTTTTTGTACAAGTCGTTTACCTAAGTGTGTATGGCTGTCTTGCAACCGGTACATGGTAAAGTTTTGAGAGACTTATGTGTAGTGTGTGGACAGCGTAGATGAGTCTAGCGCTATCCTGTGAGGTGGAGTTTTTGGGAGGTGTGTTTTAAGAAAGGTACGCCGAAGAATTTAATGTAGTTTCGGAAGGCCTACAGTGTATGTTGCCAGATTGGCAAATCTCGAGGATAATCTATTTCGTTCAAATTGTTAAAGTGCTGATGCTAGCTTGCGGCTACCCTTTTTCGAGTCGCCAGTACTTGCCCGCCCGGGTTGCAACGATGTCGCGATCAATGCCTGCGTAGTCTAGCAAGTGTTGGTCAATCGTTACTCGCCCTTGTTTTTGGTCGAGTTCGTCAGCTGCTTTCCCTCGTCGAAACTGTACGTTAAGATCAGCGATCTGTTCATCCAGAATGCTACCTTGAAGCGCCGGTTCGACTTCCCCGTCCCAAATTGCTTGTGGGTAAAGGTGAAGGTATTGTTTGAAGCCTCGGGTAATCACGATTCCGCTTGAAAATTCTTGGCGCAATTCGGCTGGGATGGTTAATCGTCGTTTCTCATCCAGCTTTCGCTCGAAGTAATCTACTGCGGCCATGCTTTCCTTTTGGCTTATGTTGTTTTGTTCGTGGACTTGTTTGTTTTTAGCTGTTTTGCTTTGCCACTGACCTTATAATACTACCCACTTCTACCCACTGCAACCCCCATTTTTGACTTTTCCACCCAATCCTGTTTTGTTTTCCACAAAATTGTGGAAAAATAATCACGCTAACAGATACAAAAAACCTCCCGCAAAAATACGGGAGGTAAAGCAAAATCTTGGTAAATTAGCGAATAAGCGTGCGATTAAACAAGAACGAAGCCACTTCCCCGTCGTATGCGTTGGTTACTTGCAGCGTTACCCACGCAATCAAGAAGAATAAGTTAATCACGACCGATACAATCAAAATCGCGGTGCGCAAATCTTCGCCAGTAATTAGCGCAGAGATATGGCTTTTCGCTTCATCGAGTGCCTTTTTTTCTGGCATGCACATTTTTACGGCAGTTTTTTCTATATCTTTTTTGCTAGCAACGGCGCTAGTTGCCTTTACGGTTGTTTTTGCCGTTTTAGTTGCGGCTTTTTTTGGTGCTGTTTTTTTGGTGGTTGTTTTATTTTGCTTTGTCATAATACTCCTAATTTAGCATAAGCATGTTCATTTGTCAATAAGTATATACGAAATTTGCAAATTTGTAAAATAAAAAGCCCCGCCACGGTAAGCGGAGCTTTGCTCGACGCCCGTGGCGGGTGAACTTTTTTGCGGTTGATTGCGAGCGTTTACAGCGCACCTGCGTGCATACCGCTAACAAAACCGTACAGCAAAAATGCTATTCCGGCCAAAATCACCAAGATAACCGCACCGGCACACCCAAGAAACAGCAAACACCCAGAACATCCGCCACCCCTGTCGCTCAGCCCAGAAAAAAACATGACAACACAAAGCGCGCCCCAAAGCAACCAAAATTGCCACGGCAACATGGCGTACAGGTTCGGAATATCCACTCCGATCACAACCTTTCATCAAAGTCCAAACGCGCTATCGGTTGATACGCGTTATAACTATTTTACAACAAAAGTTAGTTTTGCGCAATGAATAGCGCTCAAATTTGCCATGCTTCAGTGGTGCAGCACTACAGCAAATTTGCCGCAGCCAACACCTACTCCACCCTGCTCCGGTACACGCCCATCACCGCCTTCGCCACCGCATCCGGGTCATGCCGGATCAGCGTGCGCACAGCCGCAATTGGGTCGTTGGCGTTGGTGTTTTGCCAAATTTCGCCCGAAAGTAAATTTGCGCCCAACACCGTAAAGTGCGCCGCATTCGCCTTCGCTTCGTTTAACTCTACGCTGCGCTCGCCTTCTTTGGCGTATTTTTGCAGCAGTTCTTCGCTCGGCTGCTCGGTGTTGTAAATCACTGTATCAATACACGGCGCGCCGGCCAATCGCTCAATTTCATCGGCAAAATCAACTACATCAAAATTATCGGTTTGCCCCGGTTTTGTCACCAAATTCGAAATATAAATTTTAACGCCACGCGCTTTTGCCAGCGCCTCGCCCATGCCCGGCACCAACAGCGCCGGCGCCAAGCTGCCGTACAAATTTCCCGGCGAAATCACAATAATATCTGCGTCTTCAATCGCCTGAATCGCCCGCGGGTTTACCGTTGGTGTTGGCGTCAAAAACAGTTCTGGCCGGCCCGCCGCAAACGATTTGTGCGCAATCTGGAATTCGCCCACCGTATCGCCATTTTCGGCGTCGCGCAGGCCAAGCTTTACGTCGCTTAGCGTGGTTGGCTCTACTACGCCGGCAATATTTAACACTTCACTAGCAAGCTCGACAGCTTTGCCAAAATCGCCAGTCATTTGTTCGAGCGCGGTCAAAAACAAATTGCCAAACGCGTGCCCGTCCAAACTGCCACCCTGTAAACGGTAATTAAACAAATCGCGCATTTCGGGCGTGCGGCTCAACGCCACCAAACATTGGCGCACGTCGCCCGGTGGCAAAACGCCAAGTTCGTCGCGCAATTTACCGGTACTGCCGCCGTCGTCAGCCATATTTACGAGCGCCACAATTTTGCGAGTATAGTGCTTCAGGCCAGAAAGCACCGTAAAACTCCCCGTGCCGCCGCCAATTACCGCCACTTTTACATCAGTTGAACGAGAGAATATATCGCCTTGCATTATTTTTTGCGCAACCTTCCTATTACTTTGCCAAACCAAATTGCGCTTGGGCGCAGCGTGCGTTTGTACGAACGGTAATCTACCGCCGCTAAGCCACATCGCGGCCAGCGACCTTGCGCCCATTC
>CAMEGH010000012.1 GCA_945916045.1 uncultured Candidatus Saccharibacteria bacterium | reverse complement strand
CGGGCTCATAACCTGTTGGTCGCTGGTTCGATCCCAGCTACCCCCACCAAATTTGTGCAAAAATCACCCAGTTTAGGGTGATTTTTTTGTTTTATATAGTGCGCTATGTTGTAGTAAATATATAAAAACATGTCAACATATTGACATATATCTATAGAAATTTCGGAAAATCAAGCTCAATCGGCGTAACGTTTCCGCTCGCTATTTTCTTAAACTTGTTGCGGATTTTGTCGCGATCCTCGCCCTCAACCTTATTGCCTATTGTTTCCCGAATATCCCTAAGGTAACTTCTTATGATTGCGTCGTCATTCCCTAAATACTTGTTCGCCTTCCACTTTTCTACGTCGTAGCCAAGCGCTTTTACCGCTATAGACCGTGCCTTGTCGTGAGCATGCAGATTTTTTACGCGCGCCCCTTCAACAACATCCACCGGGTCATCGTATCGTCTCGCTAGATCAGCCGCTCCTCGCTTGGTTTTACTATATTTCTGAAGCCCGTCTGACTCAGCGCGAGCCGCATATACATCCGCTACCGCTATAAATCCAAGCGCGCGCTCCTTGCAGTCCACTGCCCACAGCTCCTCTTGGCGATACTCCTCGGCCAACCGCACCGGCACAGCCGGCGAAGCAGCTTCCGCAGCTTGCTGTTCGTACCATTCGGTGTAGAATTCATCATGCAAATCTACCGCCGCCTCATGCAACAGCGTCTCATCCAAATACACCCCTTCATCGGGCGGCAAAATCTCGCCGTCTACTTCTCGGTAGCCATATCGTTCCATACGTAACTATAGTATACCACATTTTTCTTTTATCGCTCCATACTTGGCTGATTGTGTTTCTTGCGCAGCTCCTTTATACTGATATGTGCACTCCTTGTTGCCATACCTCCCGTTTGCAACAATTAAACATAAAAAGGAACCTTATGCCAAAAACACTACTCGCCATCGCTCAACGAAACCGTCAGGCCAAAAAAATCAGCCTCATGATGGCGTTACGCTACGATATCATCCCATGGCTTTTTAGCGCAGCCGCAGGTATTGCAGCATTTTGGGCCGTCTCTCGCTTTTTAGTAAACGCTAATAATGCGGTTGGCACCGATAACACCTTCGATTTTGTCTTTTCGATGTCGATTCCGCTGTTTTTTGCGGTCGTAGCAGTGATGGTATTTATGGCGCGCCGCAGCGTTAGCATATGGACATGGGTATTTTCCGCCATCATCACCCTTGGCGTTTTGCCAGGCTATTACCACAATATCGCCAATACGCTCTATCCAGTCAGCCTGTTTGAATCTGCTATCGTGATGCTTTTGCTGCTCACTATAGAGCGCTTTGCAGAATACTTCCACATGCGCTTTGTTACTAACTTGAGCGAACCAAAACTTGGGCTTGGTGCATGGCTTGTGTACCTTCTAATAATTGCCGGGGCACTCTTCTTGATCGTGCCAGGCGCAGCTCAGCTAGTGGCGTAGTTTTTTGCTACTTTTTCGTAGCGTAAATTTACGCGCCGCGTCGCTCGAAAGTGCCAGCAGCATACCGATATGCAGCGAGCTACTCACCAGCGAGTTCCCAAACGTAATCGACTGCCCGTAGAAGAAAAACTCAACGCCCGTCCTAACGATAAAGAAGCTTGCCAGCAGAAGCAAACTAATACGCGCTACGTTACTCCCCCGCAACACAAACACCACCAAAATCGCCTCCACCACCACCGAAAGCAAACTCACCGCCAATATCCCGCCGCCCAACGAATCAAACACCCCGCCGCGCGAAGCAAATTCCAGCACCGCATTTACCACTTCCATCGAAAGAATCCCCAGCGCCAGCAACGCTGCCGCCACTAATTGCAGCGGGCGTTTGGTAATAATCGCCTCACCAAAATCAACCGGGTTGATAAAAATATCGCCCTCGGCAAGCATGGTTTTGTCGAAGATAAGGCCGTGACGCTGCGGCAATTCCGCCGTAGCTTTGACGCGTTTTAGTTCAAGTAGCGGCAAATCGCCGTCGGTAATAATCGCGTCACCACCGCCATTGCGCGAGTGATACCCGGTAGAATAATCCTTCAAAAGCGTTACTTTGGCGCGCGGATTTGCCTCCAATACGGATTCCACCACAAAATCGCGCTCAATATCGGTATTTTCGTCGATTCGGTGCGTCAATTGCAGTGTAAACCAGCTGAAGCCAGCCGCTGTGTCATACGTAGCGTCTGCCAGCCAATCCACCTGGTGCCCACCCGGTAGCAGCCAACCCGTTGGGCAGTGCCAAAACCGAATATGATGACGCTTGCCCGGCGTTCCGTCCACCTGCTTCTGGTAGCTAAAATCCTGCCGGCGCCCAAACAAATACAACGCCGAAACGGGCGCGCTTTGGTAACTGCGCCGCAGTAGCACCGCCATGGCCATTTTCCAGGAAGAGCGCACGGTAATATCATCCGCGAGCGTCCAACCAGCCACGAGCATTGCTTCGTGCAGCTGCGCTTCGCTGCCGCGCACACCGACGTTTACCGGGTCGCCCAGCAGGCCGTCGCTGGTGCGGGTTCGGCCGATAAAATAATCTGGCACGTACAAGTGTGTCAGAATGCGGTGCAGGCGCGGCAAGCCCAAATAGGCAATCACCGCCCAAAATACAATAAAATACGCCCAGTACGTCCAGTCAACGCTCCAGCCTTCCATAAACAGCAAAAAGCCCAGCCAAAACGCCGCCAATCCTGCAAAAATAAAAAATCCCCTGTCGAGCCATTCGCTCACAGAAGTTGTGTTGCGGCGCAACTGCGCGGCAGTTTTTTGGCGTGGATATTGGGCGGGCGAGCGGTTCATCTACCCTAGTATAGCGCGCTTTTGCCCACAAACACAAACCCCCCGCCGCGGGATGGCGAGGGGAGTGTTTGGCACTTGTTTGTTTGCCCCTAGTGTAGCACTAAATGCGGCAAAAGCACAAGCTTATTTTTTCTTAGAAACAGTCAAGAAACCGTTGCGTGGGTTTTCTTTCACAACGCGATCTTCTGGAAGGTCGCATGGTTCACCCTTTTCGTTCTTCACGTTCTTGCTGAAGAAATAAATGGTTTGTGGTTTTCCACCGCGTAGAGTTACTTCTGACTTGTGCAGGTAGTAGGTAACGTCTTTAGAATTTGTGTGACTATAAGCCATAAGAATGTATATCCTCCTAATTTAGACCATCTTACACCCTTAGCGTACCTCTAGTGCGCCTCTGGTGTCAAGCTTTATGCGTCTTTATATTTTACTTTTAGCAAAATTTTTAACACTAGTAGGCTTAAAAGGCGCACAATTATCACCAGTGTGACCACGGCGCTAGCCAGGAGCGAAAAGCCCGCAAAATCGGGCGACCACCGAGGTGAAGCGAACACAAACCGGTAGCGTTCTGGGTCAGGCAGAGAGACAGTAATCTCGCTTACGGGATCGTTACTCGGCGCATACTTTGCAAATTCGCGCGCAAAACAATCAACATACCCTTGGTTATACCCCGAAAATTGCGGCTTACAAATGTCATCCACCTTTTTATTAATCACATCCCGTTCTGCGTTGTTCGCAGCGGTTATCTGTGTTGCTTTTTGAATGAGTGTCTGGCTGTCACGCTCGTACTGATGCTCGAGATATACAGTATTTCCACCCGTATTCATATGTGCTGCCACAAACCGCTGCAAATCAATAACCCGATTGCGCGTATTCTCTTCGTCACCCTGCTCATCGGCAGCAATCACCGCGTCACGGCGCTGAATCATGCCAATGTTATTTAAACGCAAAAAGGTCGCTGTCAAAAAAAGCAAAAGCACCAACACGACAATAAGCTGCCACGTTTTAACACGCTGCAGCTGTTTTACACTATTTCTAATTGCTCGTGTATCTGCCACTTCCCACCATTTCCCTTATAAGAATTATTATATCACCGATATGGCGCAAAGTGCGAACACTCGAGCTGCTTTGCTTATTTCTTAGTGCGAGTATAAAGTGGAAACCGCGCCGAAGCGATAAGCAACGTAAAACAGCCTATTACAACGAAGGTAAGGCTGAGACCAGTTTTATCACCCAAGAAATAAAGCAAGCCAGCCGCAACCGCGAACATTAATGCTGAACCAATATTAATCGCTACTTCAATCAGCAACAAGTACGCAATACGATGCCCCGATCGATCCGCCAAATCGAACATTCCACGCATAAAAGACATTGTATATGCTGTTACGGCCGTCTCGTAGGCCACGTTCACCACTCCGGCTGAAACGGGCGTTGCTACTGCGGGACGCACCATATGCACGATTGAATTAATCGCAACGCCACACTGCAAAAGTTCAAGCCCGCGCCGACGATCCACTAGTCGACCATAGATACGCGGCACGATCAAGCCAACAATTAACGTGACCGACGCCAGTGCTCCAATTTGCGCATAGGCTTCGTCACCTGCACCAGCCAACACAATGGCAATCAAGAAGAGCTGCCATAAAATCGTCGACCCTGCGACATCAGCGCCAACCGCCACCTCGGCGCGTAAGCTGCGCCATACCTGCCGCCACGGAAACCCATGAAAACGAATCTTTTGGCGTGTTTTTACCGGCTCGGCCGTCAAAAACAACGGCACCGCCGACGCAAGAAACAGCACAGAAGCCACCCAGATGGTCACATCTGGCCCAAAAATCCACGCCATCAATCCGCCAATAAACGGACTCAGCCCCTTGGCGATTTTGTCCATAATATTCATAAACCCTAGCTCGCGCCCGGCGTGCTGCGTACTTTGCACTTTTGAGAAGCTGACCAAGTGTGCCATATCGTACATCGTAATCGAAAGTGCGTAAAAAACAAGATGCCCAACAAGCGCCCAGATCGTCCATTCCGGCAGCATCAAAAAGAAGAGTAGCGACGGGATCATTAAAATATTGGCAAAAAACATGCCGTGCTTGGGCCCGTAGCGTGCGATCACCATACCGCATGGATATGAAATAATTACCTTAAAAATGAAATAAATCAGGTACGCCACCACAATATACAGCACCGAATAGCCGTTCTTGTACATGTACACCGCGGCCATTACTGAAATAAGCGAGCCAGCAGTCATACGCAATAAACGAGCCGCGTACAATTCCGCGACCTCACTAAGCGTTACATGCCGCCAAAAATGACGCCGCAGCAGCAACCGATGAATAAACTTTTCTAACATATGGTATCTATTTTATTATTGTTTATGCTTAGTATACCACACTTCGCGCGCGCTAGCACGGGTGGTGTATACTGGTGATATGAGAGTTTATTTTTCGGGAATTGGCGGCGTTGGCATTGGGCCGCTGGCGTTAATTGCGCACGAAGCCGGCCACGAGGTCACGGGTTCTGACCGAGCAGAAAGTTTGATGACGCAAGAAGTAGCGGCGCGCGATATTGCCTATCAGCTGGATCAATCCGGCGACTATTTGCGCCAAACGCACAAAAAAGCGCCTATTGATTGGTTCGTCTACACGTCGGCGTTACCGGCCGATCACCCGGAATTGGTATTGGCGCGCGAACTTGGCATCAAAACCGCCAAACGCGACGAACTTTTGGCGCATATTATTGCCGAAAAAAAGCTGAAGCTCATTGCCGTCGCCGGCACTCACGGCAAAACCACCACCACTGGTATGTTGGTGTGGATTTTTAAGCAGCTCGGCATTCCGGTGAGTTATTCCATCGGCACGACGCTTTCGTGGGGGCCAAGCGGCCATTTTGACCCAGCCAGCGACTATTTTGTGTACGAATGCGACGAATTTGACCGCAATTTTTTGCATTTTTCGCCCGAGCAAGCCATTATTACCTCGATCGAGCACGATCATATCGACACTTACCCCACCGAAGCCGAATATTTTGCCGCGTTTGACCAATTTATTGCGCAAGCCAACCATAGCGTCTTGTGGCAGCAAGACGCGCCGCCGCGCAGCCGCGAACACGGCGCGCATTTGATCGATAAAACAGATAGCACCGTCCAGCAGCAAATGGCGCGCCTACCGCTCGCCGGCCAACACAACCGCGAAAATGCCTATTTAGTGCTGGCAAATTGCCTAAATAACGGGCTAGATGAGGCGGCCGTTACGGCGGCGCTGGCTACCTTCCCGGGCACCAACCGCCGGTTTGAAAAGTTAGCCGAACACTTGTACAGCGACTATGGCCATCACCCAGCCGAAGTACAAGCCACGTTGCAAATGGCGCGCGAACTTTCAAGCGATGTTGTTTTGGTATACCAACCGCACCAAAATATCCGCCAACACGAGGTAAAAAACGCCTACACCGACGAGCTTTTTGCCGACGCCACGGAAGTATTTTGGCTGCCAACGTACCTTAGCCGCGAAGACCCGACGCTAGCTTTGCTTTCGCCGCAAGAACTCACCGCCAAACTGCGCGACACTGCCTGCCATTTTGCCGAAATGAACGACGAATTGTGGCAAAAAATCGAAGCCAAACGTCGCGCAGGCGCACTGGTGCTTGGCATGGGCGCGGGCAGTATTGACGGCTGGCTGCGCGGGCAAGCTACAAAATAAGCATGAGTACTCGACACAAAATATCAAATATGCTATACTACTGACACAATTTAACCAAGGGGTTTGTATGTACAAAACAACAACAATGGAAGCCTCACTCTCGCCTGCTGATGTGCCGATTTCTACTGAAAAATACCGCGAAGCAGAGCAAATTCCTGATCCAGATTACGTCATTTTACATCGTAATTACAGCGGTAACTTGCGACATTTTTTTCGCGAACACATGGGCTGCGAGCAGGCGCAGGCCACGATTGATTTTCTTGCAAAATATAGCGCCTCTGCTTTAGAAATCGACGGCCACCCCCACGAAAGATTGTCACTCGGCGCCAACACGCGTGGTGATATTTTTTGCATCACTGCCAGAGAGGCGACTAGTGACGACGTACGGGGTCTCTGGCACAATGTCTTTTCTGGTATCACACAAGAAGTTAGACTTCACGAAGAACCAGTGTACTATGACGACGCCGATATAGCGTATCGCAATAGAGGCGGTAATCCAATTAAACGCCAGTTTGTCGCCACACTAGACGAAGATCGGCCGGTGCGTTTTGTCTTAAGTGGCTTAGGTAATCGCTGCGAAGAGCTCGATGAGCGTGGTGCTGTTTTGAATACACCCAAAGAACAGCTTTTACGCGACTGTCGCTTTCTTGAACAGGAGATTGTTTACGACCAGCTTACTAAAAATACGCTTGGCGCTACCGCCCTGGCGTCGCGCTAGCAAAGTGTATTATACGCCCCTCACCTAACCAACGCCGTTCGTACGTGGTCTGTACTTTGTAGTCTTCCGCCAAATCACTTTCATACAAATCAAAGCTCAGTTCATTAATGTGCCATCTAGATTGTACCAATTGCTCCAAGCTCCACGCAAAAAACGTAGGATTATCGTGCTTTAGCTGTAAAACGCCGCCAGTTTGCAATAATTTTGCGTACGTTCGCAAGTATGTTGGGTGCGTTAAACGGCGCCCTGCCGAGCGTTTGCGCGGAAATGGATCCGGGAACGTAACCCAAATTTTAGCCAAACTGGCCGGTGCAAAAAGTTCGCCCAACTGATCGGCGCGCGCTCGCACAAAATAAATATTTTGCAGCCCTCGCGCCAGCGCTTCGTACGCGCCTTTTTGCAAACGATCGCCTTTTACATCCACCGCCACAAAGGTTTTTTCGGGGTGTGTCTGGGCAAGCTCTACACTAAAAAGCCCCGTGCCCGCACCAATTTCGAGCACGTCTACTGCATGTTTTGGCCATTCTTCTCGCTCAAAACAATTTGCAGCATTCGCAAATTTGGCAAATTTATATTTTTTGCGTTTGCGCGTGATGACAAATTCGTTCGGGTCGAGCATTATTCGCTCTCCACGCTAATGCCGAGCGCCGAATCGCTCAAAACATCAGGAGTAAATACGCGGCGATAGTGCTTCATATTATACGTATCATCGTCGCCGCTTCCTTCGTAAATATCTTTAAAATGCGCTTCAAAACGATCAAAATCCTCTTCGGTGAGCGGGCCATTTGGCGCCTCAAATGCCGAAAGTGCGTCGGTTTGCTGCGCCTGGGAACGCACGGCTTCGTAGCTTGGGCGGCTCAAATCAAGCTGCGCGGCGCCGCTTTGGTTGTACAGTACCATGCTAATTGCCACCAGCACCAGCGAAATTGCAATAGCGCCGGCCACAATCGCCGGAAAAAGCAATTTTGGCTGCTGCAACACAGCGCGTAGACTATTCCACACTGTTCGCATCCTCTCGAGCTGGCGGCGTATCATCCGCATCGCTCAAATAGTCATCGCGGAATTCTTCGTACGCTTCGTAGTATTCTTTTGTGGCAGTATCGATCGCTTCAACGCTTTCGTAGACGGCTTCGCGGGAAGCACGCACCTCTGTTAGTGCGAGGTAAAATGCTTGCTGGCGAGATTGACAATCGGCGTTCAAAAGTGCGTTCATGGCGACTTCATAATCGTGGTATTCGTCGCGAAATTCTTGCAGCGCGTCTTCGTAATCGGCCGCGATACGCACTAGTTCGGTGCCATCAAGCCGGTCGCTCACCACTTTAGCGTTCAAGCGCGTCATCAAGCGGCTCGACATTGTTTCGTACAATTGCCCGGCATTTACACGGTTCAGGCCGTCTTGTTCGTAGATTTTTGACAACTCCATTTTGACATCCAAACAGTTCATTTCAACCGTGGCGTAAAGCGGGCTGTCGCCAGGCTTCAGCTGGCCTTCTTGCGGCTGGGCGTGCAACACCTGCGCAACTACTGCGCTCACAAGCACCGCGCTGACTGCGATAATAATGCCGTATTTCTTCATATTCTTAGTATGCACTACCTCTGTTATTTAGTCAAATGGACTTCTGTATTATTTTGCTGAATCAGGCCGTCTTTTTGCAAACCTTCAAACGCAGACGCAAATCGTGCGTCGTCGCCGTAGCGATCGAGCAACTCTGTTATGGCAAGGTCGCGAGCGGTTAAATCGCGCACAATTTGGCCGCGCATTTGGCGCAGACTGCCTTCGAGTGCTGACTGTTTTTTGTAGTGACGACTTTTGGCGTTATTGCGCACGCCCGCTGCTTTTAGGTGCGTGCCGTAATCCATCAGCGCCCAGTAAAATTCCCGCGGAGAATTGGGCGGCAGCGTTTTTTGCAAAATATCGCGAATTTGCGCGTCAGTGACCTCTGTTTCATCGGCAAAAAAGTGGTGCAAATACACCGTGCGCACGTTGGTTTCCACAAAAGGCACCGGCTGATTGTAGGCGTACGTCATGATGGCGCCAGCAGTATTTGCGCCCACGCCGGGCAATGTTTGCAGTTCTGCCAGCGTTGCGGGCATGGTGCCGCCAAATTCCCGCTCAATCATTTTGGCAGATTCGTGCAAAAATTTGGCGCGCCGATTATAACCCAGCCCACTCCACAACACCAATACGTCGGCCAGCGGCGCCGCAGCGAGGGTTTTTGAGTCGGGAAAAGCGGCAATAAACGCCGCAAATTTGGGAATGACGCGCGCAACTTGCGTTTGCTGCAGCATCAATTCGCTCACCAAAATATAATATGGCCGCACGTCAGAGCGCCACGGCATTGAGCGAAAAAGCTCGTCGCCGCGGCGCACAATAAAGTCGGAAAACGCTTGGTATTCCACTAAAAACGGGTTATTTTAGGCGGTTCGCACTTTGGCCAACGCCACGAGCGGTCGTAGCTGTCGATTTTGCGGCTTTGTTCAAGTGGCGCTTTGCTTCGCCACCAAAACGGCTGGCTTCTTTGCCAATTTGGCTGGCAGATTTGCGCGCTTCTTTCGTAAGTGCCGAAGCTTCTTTGGCAACTTCGCTCGCGCCTTGTTTTACCTTTTTAGCGCTTTCATTGTACACTTCTTTGGCTTCTTTCGCCTTTTTTGTAGCCACAACTTTGGCTTCATCCGCTTTTTGCTTGATGTCTTCGCGGGTTTCTTTGCCGCTTTTTGGCGCCATCAAAATTCCAGCAATATAGCCTGCACTAGCGGCGGCAACAACAGTAAGTAACTTTTTCATAGTAATAAATCTCCTTTTTGGATTAATAGATTAAACGCTTTTAGCGCTCTTTGCGAAACGCGCGCACTGCGGCTGAAAATACCGTAGTTGGCGAAAGCCACGCGGTAGCAGCAGCTACATTTTGCGTGATTTCTTCGGCTTGATTAGCGATGCGGCGCAATTTCACCAACAAGACCACGGCCGATATCAGCAACGCTAAAATCACCACAGAAAGCAGCACAACAACGACGGTTAATAATACGATTGATACTTCTATTGGACTCATAGATTTCTCCTTACTCTTCTATTTTACCATGGTTTTGCGGCGCTATAGCCCGAGCTCTTTGCGCTGTGCATCATCCACAAACCCTGGTGAGTTCATCATTACATCCACACCACTACCGTTCTTCGGGAAAGCAATGACTTCGCGGATATTTCGTTCGCCAAGTAATTCCATAATAATGCGATCGACCCCGAAGGCACAGCCCGCATGTGGCGGCGCACCGTATTTGAAGGCGTTGATCATAGCGCCAAATTTGTCTTCCACATACGCTTTGTTAAACCCGAGCACACTAAATACTTCGTAGAGCGTGTCGGGGTTGTGGTTTCGCACGCCGCCGCTACAAATTTCGTAGCCGTTCATGACCATGTCGTATTGGTCGGCCACGATTGCCAGTTTTTCGGCGTCGGTTGTAGCAGCGCGCACCGCGTCGATCCCACCTTTTGGCATACTAAACGGATTGTGGCCAAAATCAAGCTGGCGAGTTGATTCGTTCCATTCGTAAAACGGAAAATCAACAATCCAGCAAAAGGCAATTTTGTTTGGATCTTTAAGGTCGAAATGTTCGGCAAATTCGCTGCGCAAACGGCCCAGCACCTTGTTAACCGTTTCGCGCGTGTCGGCGCCAAAGAAGATCGTGTCGCCATCGCTCGCGCCCATCGTTTGTTGAATCGCAGTCAATTCTGCTTCGCTCAAAAACTTCGCGATAGGCGATTTTGCTTCGCCGTTTTCGTACGAGATGTACGCCAAACCGCCCGCGCCTTCGCTTTTGGCGATATCGGTAAATTTATCGATTTGCTTGCGGCTGAGCGACGCGCCATTTTTAACACAAATTGCCTTCACGCACGCCGCGTTTTTGAAGACGCCAAATTCGGTGTCTTTGAGCACTTCAGTCAATTCCACCAGCTTCATATCAAAGCGCAAATCTGGCTTATCAGAGCCGTACGTTTCCATCGCCTCGCCGTACGA
>CAMEGH010000011.1 GCA_945916045.1 uncultured Candidatus Saccharibacteria bacterium | reverse complement strand
TACTTGGCTGGGATGGAGGGATTCGAACCCCCGAATGCCGGGACCAGAACCCGGTGCCTTACCACTTGGCGACATCCCAATAACTTTCCCTACTATAGCAAAAAAGCCCGCAGGCTTCAAGATTTTTTGCCGTTTATCGCGCTCACGCCGCCCCGATATTTCACCACAAATGCCATCGCTGCCACTGCCACGGCCGTTACGCCAAAACTCACCCAGTCAGCCGCAAATGCCTTGCCAAATAACCCAATATCGCCCGCGCCAATCGTCATAACACTAAACGCCAGCCAAAATGCCGGCATCGCCAGCGCGCAACCAAACGAAACCACGCCAATCATTTTGTGCGTTTTGAGCCTTAAAACATACGGCAAACTAAACACCGCGCACACAATCATGCAAAGCACCACGGCTTTGGCGGCAAAAAGCGCTAGGTGCTGGCGGTTCATCATTTCGTCAAGATAAAACAATTGCGCCACTGTTACGCCCGCAATCAACAGCGCAAAAGCCACACACGCCACTTCAAATAATCGGTGATTTTGACTCGCTGCGGGTGCTTTGGTTGGCTGTTTTTTCATAGCTTTATTGTACTACAAATTGCGCCGGTATGCGCTTGTGTTGCGGGCATTTTGCGCTTTCGTTGTAATTTATATCTTTTTGCTTGTGCTTTTTTGTGGACTGCGATATAGTTACTAACAAGCGAAACGTTACAAAAACAAACATTGAGCTAAAAAAACAATTTGTTTATTAGAGCAAAGAAAGCTTTGTAGCTTTCGCTGTAATTTACCCACCACAACTCCTGTGACCCTCGGTTTTTGCCGGGGGTTGCCTCGTTGTTAGAGCATAATTTTGAGTATAAAAAATCCGCCCTACCTTTGGGCGGTTTTTGTAGTCACAGTTCGGCCTGTTTTGACTGCGCTTCACGCCATTTGGCGATTTCGCCGTGGTTGCCGCTTAGTAGCACATCTGGCACTTTCATATCGCGGAACTCTGCCGGGCGCGTATATTGCGGGAATTCGAGCGTTTTGCCGTCAGAAAAGCTTTCGATCACGGCACTTTCTTCGCCGCCAAGTACCCCAGGAATCAGGCGCACGATGCTATCAATCACCGTCATGGCTGGCAATTCGCCGCCGGTCAGCACGTAATCACCCACGCGCACTTGCTCGTCGACCAAGCTCACAATGCGCTCGTCGTAGCCTTCGTAGCGGCCGCAAATGTAAATATAGCCTTGCTCGCTATCGTCGGCGTGCGCCTGCGCCATGGCTTGGTTCCAGCGATCGCCACGTGCCGTCAGCAGCACCACTTTTGCGGTTGGATCGATGGTTTTGGCGTGCTCTACTGCCGCAAATAACGGCTCTGGCTTTAGTAGCATGCCGTCACCACCACCATACGGTGTATCGTCAACTTGCTTGCGAGGACCAATGCCAAATTGGCGCAAATCAATCGTGCTCAAGCGCACAATTTCGTCTTTTTGCGCCTTCCACATCATCGAGCTTTCAAATACGCCCGTAAACATTTCTGGAAACAACGTGATTACTTGGAATTTTCTCATCTGTAACAGTATACAAGGTATTGACTTTTTTGTAAATAATTTGTATAGTTTAGATATTCTTGCGCCCGCAAGATGCACCAATTGGTTGAGAGATAGGAAACGTCATGGCATATTTGTCAGTATCATATGAAGCCTTCCTGCATTCTACAGAGACGACAGATGAAGACCAGCTCGCACAACAGCAAGAGCAGGGACACGCCCCACTCTGGACGGTAAACACCCCCGCGCCACGCAGACGGCACGCAATTATGTATATCGCTGAACGCATGTCGATCAAGGAGGCGAAAGAGCATTGCCAGAAGAGTCTTGAAGCGTCATGGCGACGACTCCACCCGAAGTGCGAGATTGAAATCACCGGCTTCTCCGTCCTTCCGGACGAAATCAACGCCGATTCCTAACAACCCAACCACCCCGAAACCCCGTCGAGTCCATGCACGATTCCGGAACTTCGGGGTTTTCACTTTCCGTCTGTTTTTACTCAAGTATTGACATTTTGTAACTATTTTGCTATAATATATTCAGTGGGAAATTCCCAAGCACCCGAAAGGAGTCCGTCATGGATACCATCGACCAGAATATCCAGCAGATTAAGCGGGAATTCATCCGCAACAGCAATGCAGGCAAAAAGACCTACATGCAGCTGACAGCGGCTGAAGTCCTCAACGAGAAGCTCAAGACGAGCATCGTCTTCCGAGGTAAAGTGGAGGTCGTTGACATTGAAGCCGACCACATCCTGTTCCACTACCTTCGGCCCAATGGCAGCCACCTGCGAGCGACCGCGAATAGCATTCGCTACGACAGCATCGGCAAGATCATCGAACGAGAAGACGCAGGATTCGGTGAGATCATCATGCCGAAGAAGTACCTGCAAATCGAATGGATCACACCCTGGGTCGAACCCACTGTCAAGGCAGCCTAGCTGCCACCCCTCCCTCAGCGGCACATCACGCCACCGAGGGAGTTTTCACTTTCTAGTATTTTTACGCAGCAGTCTACCGCGGTGCCAACAAATGCCCTACTACATAATAATTTCCGTTTTGCATATCAGCCATACCAAAGCCAACTTCCGTATATTTTGGGTTAATAATCGCGCCGTAATGATCCGCCGACGACTTCCAGCTATCAAGCGTTTCCTGGCTATTTGGCTTTCTCGTAAGAATTTCCGAAGCGCCGCCATGGTTCGTTATACCCACATCGGTAATGTATTCATACCCCTCCCGGCCAGATACCGGGCTAATGTGTGCGTAATAATTGTGCGCCAGCATATCGTCGGCCTTTAGCTGCGCACTTCGGTTCAGCTGTTCGTTGAGCGTAAATGGCGGCAAACCGTGTGCCGCTCGCTCTTGATTGAACAATTCCAGCAGCCCAATACGATCTGGCGCGCCCACCTCGTATCGCGACTCCGCTATCTTAATTTCCTCAGGCGCTTCAAACTCTTGCGGCGCCTGCTCAATCGCCTGCCAAGGCTCAAGCAGCTGCTGCGGCACGACGTCTTCCGCCTGATTCACAGCGCCCACCCCTATTGCTATAATCGCAATAACCATGCCCGCTATCCATATTTTTCGATTTTTTGACTTGGAAGGTTTTTCTGTCATTTTTCTATATCCTGCGCGCAGTGTTTGTTTTATGCTTGTGTTATTACTATAGTAGCAGAAAACTGCAAACATCGCTTGCTACTTGCGCTTTAGTTATCATGCACCAAAAACAATACAACCAAAAAACCGCCCCTTATTTCAAAGGGCGGTCGTTTGGACATATAAGGCTCTCAACTCTTATAAAAGTTGCTCGCATAGAGCTCATTCTCGCAGTTCATGTCCTGAACTACTTATGATTATATATCAAGGTCGTCGAGTTCTGCAAGCTCTTTTCGTGACGAACTTGCAAAGCTTGAGCGGTTTTCCACAGCGTCATCTGTTGAATCTTCCACAGCGGCGTCATTACGGCGTGAATTACTGCTAAATTCGCCCGCATCTTCGTCGTTATTGACGATTTTTAGATTGTAGCGAGCGTCGTTTTTTGTCCCCAATGCACGAAGCAGCGTGCGCAAACTCTGTGCGGTCGCCCCGCGTTTGCCAATTACGCGCCCCAAATCTTCTGGGTTCACGGTCAGGCTAAGTAAAACGCCTTTTTCATCGATTACGCGCTCTACCCGCACGTCATCTGGGTTGCCCACCAGAGATTTTACGATATATTCTACAAATTGCTGGTCTATTGTTGACATATGCCCCTCCATTGCCGTCGTTCGGACGTTCATCTAGTATCGTACTTGTTATTGTACCACGTTCATCAACATTAACCGCAAGCAGTTTTATCCCTCTGACGTTCTGATATTGACATTATTCAGTTTATATGCTATCATATAAGACGTGTCAGTATCCTCTGACATGCACCTTCCAGAGAGGATTATCATGGCTTACAACAACGGCACCGCCAACGGTGCAGGTTTCAGCAAGGGCAAGTCCGCCGAGCAGATGAACGCGGAGCGTCGCGCCAAGAAGCGCAAGCAGAAGGAGCGTGCCACCTCCAAGAGAGCCTCCTCCACGACGTCCAACATCATCGCCGAGTCCAAGCTCGACAAGCTGAACTTCTACAAGGAGCAGTCCGAGATGGCACTCCGGTCCGGCTACATCACCGACCTGGACGAGGGATCCACCGCGCGTGTGTTCGCTGACGCGATCATCAAGCGCTACCCGACGGCACGACCCGGCGCTGGCCTCAACAAGTTCGGCGCCGCCGCCAAGCTCGCCTACCGCGACCTCTCCAGCGACCACCAGCGTCGCAAGGGAGCGCTCAACCTCGGTGAGAAGCGAGCTCGACAGGCACTCAACAAGGCGCTCAGCAAGCTCAAGGGTGACTACACGGTCACCGCAGCGTAATCCAACCCAGCCAAGGGTCACTCTGGCAAAAATCGTACACATGTACGTCCGGCTTTTAGCCGCAGAGCCTCGCTATTACAGCGAGGCTATTTTCATATGTACTCCTGATATCAAAAAACCTCCTTGAATAAGGAGGTTTTTCTTGTAATGCAGACTATTCTGCAGATTCTTCAGCTACTTCTTCTTTTGGCTGATTTTTGCGGAGCTTTTCAGCGTTTTTAATCGCTTTTTGGCGGCTGCTGTCTGCTTCTTTTACCCACTTTGGCAATTTTACGCCAGCTTCTTTCAAAAGCTTTACCACGCGAGGTGTTGGCTGCGCGCCAGTATCAAGATACTTTTGAGCAACTTCTACATTAACATTGGCTTCTTTAGTGTGTGGGTTGTAGCTACCAACGTACGCTACTACACGACCACTTG
Source organism: uncultured Candidatus Saccharibacteria bacterium (assembly GCA_945916045.1). Lineage (GTDB taxonomy): Bacteria > Patescibacteriota > Saccharimonadia > Saccharimonadales > Saccharimonadaceae > CAMEGH01. The sequence continues at coordinate 6,844 of CAMEGH010000011.1, read as the reverse complement.
ACGGGTGACGCTGCGCTTCTTGTACAGCGAGTCGGTACACTGGATATCCTTTACGGCCCAGGCGTTGCAAACGGATTGCGAGCATAAAAACTTATTTTCCTCTTAACTCTTTAAATTTAACCTAAATTCTCATATGATTGTACACTAGTTTTGACCTCGAGTCAATCACAAACTCTTTTGCACATGCAACGTGGCAATTTGCGCACGCGCTAGCTATTTTTGACAGATTTTGTGCTTTTTACACCCATTGCTTTGTATGCTTCCAGTGCTGCACGAGCGGCTGCTTGTTGGGCATTTTGCTTGCTTGGGCCGGTGCCGCGCCCCATAAGCGTTTCGCCCACAAATACGCCAAGCGTAAATACTTTATCGTGATCGGGGCCAATTTCGTCGAGCACTTTATACTGCGGCGTAAAGCCATCTACGCGCTGGCTAATTTCTTGCAGGTGCGATTTTGGGTCGCGCCATGAACCAGTTTTTAGAATGTCGTCGAGCTTGCTTAAAATATTTTCGGCAATAAACGCCTCGGCTTGTTCGTAGCCTTTTTCAAGGTAGATTGCGCCAATTACCGCCTCAAACGCATTCGCCAAAATTTGCTGCCGCGCGCGATCGCTTCCCTGTTTTTCGCCGCGGCTCATGCGCACAAGCGGCTCGTAGCCAAGCCTGTCGCCTGTCGCACCAATACTTTCGGTGCGCACCAACGCCGCTCGCCAGCTGGTCAAAATTCCTTCTGGTTCTTTAAAGTTACGGAAAAGATGGTCGGTCACCGCAAGTTCCAATACTGCGTCGCCTAGGAATTCCAAGCGTTCATTGTGCTCGTTGACGCTTTTTTTGTGCTCGTTCACGTAGCTACGGTGCGTCAGTGCGGTAATCAGTAAATCGATATTTTCAAACTCAAACCCGAGCTTTTCGCGCGCAAACTCTTGATACGGCGCTTTTTGCATTCCTGACATATTATAGGTTTCCTTGTCGTATTTTTTTCATCGCAAGTAGCATTAGTTTGCCGATGTCCTCGTATTCAATAGCGTCAAGCGCATCATGAAAACTAAACCATTTAATGCCGTTCATCCATTCTTCTTTTTGAATAGCGTCGGTGTCACCTTTGGCGCGTACGAGGTAAATTTGCGTCGTCATTAACACTAATTTGTCGATGCGGCGGTAGCGAAAATGAATTTTGCCGAGCCAATCAAGCACGTCAACTTCGTGCAATCCTGCTTCTTCGCCAATTTCGCGGCGCGCAGTTTGCTTGGCGGTTTCGCCTTCTTCGATATGACCTTTGGGGATTGTCCAGCGGTCTTTGGCGTCTTGAATCAGCAAAATCTCGATCTGGCCTTTTTCATTCCGGCGAAAAACAATCCCACCAGCGGTCGGCTCACGAACTATTTCCTGAATCGACGGCTTTTTGCGATTAAAATACTTCTTAAATTTATCAAACTTTGGTGCGTTTGCCATCGTCTTGATCCTCAACAAGGGTCCGATACGCCGTACCGAGTACGCCGTTAATGAACTTACTTGAGTTATCAGAACCAAACGATTTGGCAAGTTCGACTGCCTCGTTGATAGCGACGCGCGCCGGCACGGTGTCTTGGCAGTGCAGCAGTTCGTACAGGCCAATGCGCAGCACATTGCGGTCAACCCGGGCAATTTGCGCCAACGGCCAATCTGGCGCCAGCGGTTGCAGCGCTTCATCGAGCTCGTCGATCTTGCTAATCGCACCCTGCACTAGAGAGTGCACAAATTCGGTGTCGCCGATTTCATCTTTGTAGCGCTCAAGATTACGAGCGACAATTTCGGGTACGTCAACCGGAGCTTCATCAGAGTGACGAAACTCGTATTCATATAACGTTTGAAGTGCGACGATCCTACCTAAGTGGCGATTAGAGGCCATATATCGTTGGTTCTTTCTTTACTATTATGTTTATCTAAAAGAGTTACTGCCAAAATTAGGCAGCAACCTTTTTCTTGCCAGTTTCACGCTTTGTAGTGTGAACCTTTACTGGTGACGATCCGTTCACGCGGCGTGCAAGTTTAAGCACGAGGTGGCTACGGCGCAGGCCGGTCTTACGCGGGCTGGTTTGCTTCTTTGGCTGTGCCATGAGTAAAAACTCCTTTAATATTATGTAAACAATTCACTATGTACTATACAGGAATGTGGCAAAACTTGCAAGAAGGTATTGACATAGCGTAAGCTTTATGCTATTATGTAAACATGAATCATAATACATTCAATCACAAACGCGACCGAATTATGCAAAATACAGATGAAGCAACACGGGCGCTCGACACAAAAATGGCAGAAAACCATAAAAAATCGCTAGAAAAGGCACAAAAAGACGCCGAAAAGCAAGAAAAAATAAAAAAAGCCACAAAGGCAGTTGGTGTGGTAGCTATGAGCGCAGCGGTAGCATTTGGTGCCCATAAAGGTATCGACAGTATGAGTAACGATGAAGATCCAAGCCGTTTTGAAAACGACACCGTAGCCGCCGAAACGGTTGACATTGCCGATGGCGCAATCATCCGTGAAAATCCAGTCGTAAAAACTGGCCGAAACGACGGAAATTCAAACGAGCTCACGCGCACTGATTTTGGCGACCTTGGCGCCGCCGGCGAAACGCTCACAATCGAGCCAGACGCCAATGTGTATCGCGTTGATTCGCACACCGATGGCAACTTTATCGGTATACACGTCGAAGATCTTGCCGAAGCGCTTCCGGAAGATAAAGCCAGCGCGCTGGAAAAAGACAAAGACGGCATCGTTTGGATCAATGAACAGCGCGCTTCTGTCGAAGACGGCGAATAATCGCTACTTCAGCACCAAATTCACTAACCGGCCAGGGATATAAATTACCTTGGCTGGTTTTTTGTCGCCTAAAAATTGCACGACTTTTTCGTCTACAAGCGCAGCTGCTTCGACTTCTTCGGCTGGCGTATCTTTGGCAAGTTCTAATTTTGCGCGCAGTTTGCCGTTTACTTGCACAATAATCGTCATCGTGTCCGCCACTAGTAGCGATTCATCCCATTTTGGCCAATGATCACGATGGATAGTGTCGCCATGCCCCAGTTCGTGCCATAATTCTTCGGTAATATGTGGTGCAAATGGCGCCAAAATTTGCAGTAAGCTTTCAATCGCGAACGTCCAGGCTTCGGTTTTTACGATCGGTTGCGCTTCTTTTAGCTTGTACAATGTATTCACCAGTTCCATCATGGCGGCCACGGCTGTGTTGAATTTTTCGTCTTCAATGTCGCTAGTGACTTTTTTAATGGTGGCGTGCGTTGCTTTTAGAATTTCTGCATCGTTCGCCGCGCCTGTTTCGGGTGCGGCTACGTATTCTTGCGTCAAATTCCATACACGATTCAAAAAGCGATACGTCCCCGGCACGCCGCGCGTATCCCACGGTGCATCCATATCGTACGGCGCGATGAACATTTCATATACGCGCAGCGAATCAGCACCATAGCCGGAATCCATAATTTCCATCGGGTCAATTACATTGCCCTTTGATTTGCTCATCTTATTGCCATCGGGCGCCATAATATAGCCGTTGTACATCATCCGTTTAAACGGCTCTGGCGTTGGCACAAGGCCAAGTTTATAAAAAAATCGCATCCAAAACCGACTGTAAAGCAAGTGCGCCACAGCGTGATCGGCACCATTATAGTAATCTACCGGCATCCATTTTTTGGCAAGTTCCGGATCCCACGCTTGCTCGCCATTAAACGGGTCAATATAGCGAAGGAAGTACCAGCTACTGCAGGCATAGCCGTCGAGCGTGTCGGTTTCGCGCTGACCTTCCACCCAGGCGTCGCCGTCGGGCTTTGACTCGGTTATGTTCACTGTTTCGCCAGTCTCAACATTCACCCATACACGCACCCAGTCGTCGATTTCGGCCAAGACCGACGTATTGCCGCCTTTTGGCTTAAAATCATCGACGTCAGGCAGTTCGACTGGCAAGTTTTTTTCGTTCACCGCGATTGGCTCGCGACCTTCAACGTGCACAATCGGGATTGGCGCACCCCAGTAGCGCTGGCGACTAATCAGCCAGTCGCGCATTTTGTAGGTGGTTTTTGAACGTCCCATATTGCGCGATTCCAGCCATGTTACAATTTCTTCGCGCGCGAGGGCACTACGGCGGCCGTCAAATCGACCACTATTTACCAATTCACCTTCGCCAGTGTAAGCGCCAGCGTCATCTTCGTTTTCAGGCTTTTCAACCACCTGTATAATCGGCAAATCAAACTTTTTCGCAAATTCATAATCACGTTCGTCGTGCGCTGGCACGGCCATCACCGCACCGGTGCCGTAGCCGCCCAGCACGTAGTCGGCTACCCAAATCGGCACTTTAGCGCCGTTCACTGGGTTGATTGCGTAGCGCCCGGTAAAGACGCCGGTCTTTTCTTTGCTTTCCTGGCGCTCTACTTCAGACTTCGCGAGTGCAGCTTGAACGTAGGTCTCCACCTTTTCGCGCTGATCGCCCACGGCAAGTTCTTGCACGAGCGGGTTTTCTGGTGCTAAGGCAACGTAGCTGGCGCCGAATAGTGTGTCAGGGCGCGTCGTAAACACGGTAATGACTTCTTCGGAATCTTCGACTGCAAACTCGACTTCAGCACCAAGCGAACGGCCAATCCAGTTTTTCTGCATGGTTTTGACCATATCAGTCCAATTTAACTCATCGGTTGCGTCGAGCATTTCATCAGCGTACGCCGTAATCCGGAAAAACCACTGCTTCAAATTACGCTTGACTACTTCATTGCCACAACGCCAACACTTGCCACCTTCAACTTGCTCGTTGGCAAGCACGGTATTATCGGTTTCGCACCACCACTGCGGCTGCTCTTTTTGGTACGCCAGGTCGTGTTCGTAGAGCTTGGCAAAAATCCACTGCGTCCACTTGTAGTATGCTGGGTCGGCTGTCGAGATTTCTTTTGACCAGTCAAAACTAAACCCAAGGCGCTTGAGCTGGCGAATGAAGTTTTCTTTGGCTTCGTCGTGGGCTTGGCGCGGTTTTTTGCCTACCTTAATCGCATAGTTTTCGACCGGCAACCCAAAGCTGTCCCAGCCAATTGGGTGATACGCATTGTAGCCTTGCTGACGCTTGGCGCGCACCTTGATGTCGGAAAACTGATATGTACGGCCGTGTCCGATGTGAATGCCCGCGCCCGTGATACCTGGCAACATGCTAAAACCGTAATATTTTGGCCGTGAGGTGTCGTGCAGGTCAGCTTCGTAGGTGCCGTCTTGCTCCCATATTTGTTGCCATTTTGCTTCGATTTCAGATGGATTGTAGCGCTTCATATACCCTTTATTGTAGCAAAAATTGCACAAAAAAACAGAGACGCCCCGTAGAGCGCCTTTCTGTTTGTGTATTGCCGTACTTATAGTTGCGGCATTGTTGCAGCTGGTGGAACCGGCGCAACAGGTGTGGTTGGCGCAAACGACTCAACAAGTTCGTTCACTTCATCCATCACTTCCCGAATTGGCGTCGCACCTTCAGGTGCATCAACCGAAACATTCACGTTAAATTCTGGTTCAACCGAGAAATCAACCGTTGTGCCATTTTCTTCGTGCTCAACCGTCAGTTTCGTCAAATCGTGCCCAAAGCGGCTCACCCACATTTCAACCCGCGGCGCAGCTTCATCGTTGCTGCGTTCTGTTTCGCGATCAATTTCTTCCGAAAGTTCTTCAGATGTCGCTGGGTCGCAGTCTTTCACAGTGTTTGCAAATTCAGTATCAGCAATCGCATCGCCAAAGTTTTTGGCTTTATCGCTATCAACATCTACCACAAACCCAAAGCTGCCATCTTCAACGCCAAGCTCTTCTTCAATAATAAAGAACTGGTGCTCTTTGTAGATATCGATGATTTCGTTGCGCATACCGCGGTCGTCATTCAGCTTCCTGAACGCATCAATCATACATTGCTGCACTTCAGCATCTTCTTCGCTCAGTTCAAAATCGTTCAGCGAAACGCTTATCCAGGTATTGTCGATTTTTGCTACAACTTCTTCGATTTGCTGCACCATCTCAGGCGGGAAGAACGGCATTTGCGCCAAGAATTCGTCAACGGCATCTTGCACGCCCGCAAGCCGCACGTACGCCATGTCTTCTTTCATGATACCTTCGCCTTCGACGTCAAAATTCATCATGTCGCCAAAATCAACGCTCGCTTTTACCGCCATGCGCCCGTCCATACCAGCACCGGCGCTATCAAAGCTCATGTTTATTTTGCCCTGTTCGGTGTTTACGGCAAGTTCGCCCACGGCCTTCATCGAATCTGCCTGCACGGCATTGATTACCGCATCGTGCACAATTTTATCTGGGTTTTGATACCACAAATTGTACGCCAACGCACCACCGCCACCTAGCAGCAACAACGCCGCGGCGATAATTCCACCAGTTACGAGCTTTTTATTGCCCTTTTTCTTTTGCGACGGAACTCTCGGTTGCGCCTCGCTCGCACCCGCCCCTGCGCCAGTGTCTTTCGCAGGTTTCTTTAGTGTCGTATTATCGTCTTTCATACTTGCCCTATCTGCTTAGATTTTGTTGTAATTTAGTATAGCACAATTTGCGTTAGAACTTTGAAAAGAAGCGCGTTTTGGCTTCCATCCACGCGGGTTCTTGGCGCACTAATTGCTTTGTATCGGCGGTAGAATGGAGTAAAATTTTGAGCGCTTCTTCGACAAAGATGCCGCCTTCCGAACCTTTTGCCAGCACCACCGCGCCTTGTTCGAGTTTGCTATTTACAAACGTGCCGGCGCTAATTGCGTCCCCAAAACTCCGCACCAAACAGCCATTTTCGAGCGCAGCGGGCGCCAAATAATTTGCTGCATCGTCGCCAATTGTCACCACCCA
>CAMEGH010000010.1 GCA_945916045.1 uncultured Candidatus Saccharibacteria bacterium | reverse complement strand
GTGCAGCATATGGAATCGACGCGTTTGCAAAATATGGATTTATTTAAAGATGAGCCGGTTGATATGCTTGGATTGCAGTTTAGCGATACTGATCAAGACGAAATACAAACGCCCAAAATGCTACAAAGAGCAGTGCAAAATCGCTGGCAAGAGCAGCAAGTTCCCGACCGAGAAACAGAAGTGTGGCAAAAACTTGAAGCTATGCGCGCGATGCTCGAGCACCAGCAGCAGGAGCTGACGCGGGCGTTTATGTACCTTAAGAATACGCAAAAACGTGTGTTTGACACGCCAGAAGAAGCGACGGCAGTGATTGATTTGAGTGATATCGATGCCGCACTAAGAAACACAGGTGGTTATCCTCTGACGTACATGGGTGGCGGTGTTATTGCACCTGAGCAGCTTGATGACCCTGACGTGGAGCCAATGCACGGTGTGGCAAATGGCGTGTATCGCGGTGTGGCAAGCACTGTTGTACCTGCAAAAAAAGAGGGTAAATACCGACCCGAGATATACATTGCACTAGGAATGAGCGAAGAGTCTAACGAACTAACCGATGCGAAGACGTACAATGCCGGCAGTCAGGTTGTGCCACTTGAGTGGAAATATACTACCTATGTTCGTCAGTCGCTTGTAGTTGTTTCGGAGTCGGATAGTACTCCGCGTATCACACTGCTTGATGACATGAAGCGCCGTGATGAAGTTATTGAGAGCGTTGCCGATACGTTTAACGACGATCAGCTTGCGGCGAATGACATTGCTGAATTTGCGCACGCAATAAACAAAAGTATGCTTAGTGAAGAGGCTGACAGTGCAGCACTAGATTCTGTGCAAAATTTGCTTACGGATGAGCCGCGGTACGCAAATAAAGTGGCGAGTGCGCTATCGGAGTGTTTGCCGGCTGGTGGTCCGCGAACCCTTACGGAAGTGACGGGGCTTGGCGTGCATCAAGGTAATCAGTCGGAAATTATGCTCGTGGAATCGCGTGCGATATTGCTTGATATTGCCGTGTATCAAAACAAGGACGGCGAAGATGAGGCGGTGTGCATATTTGAGTTTGAAGGCGAAAAAATTACTGTTCCGCTAGAAGAAATCGACGACATACGCGTAATAGGAATATTAGCCTAGCCCCTAGCACAATCCCCCAAAATCTGCTAAAATAACAAAGAAGTGTTCTTTCTCTATGCAAAAAATTAGCAGAAGAACAAACGATAACGAAGTAAAGGATAACGAGAAGACGTATGGCAGAGAAAAAAACCGCCCTCGATAAATACCGAAATATTGGTATTATTGCGCACATCGACGCAGGTAAAACAACGACAACTGAAGGTATTTTGTACCGCACCGGTTTGACACACAAAATCGGTGTCGTAAAGGGTGAGGGCGACGGCGCAACCACCGACTGGATGAGCCAAGAAAAAGAGCGTGGTATTACTATTACCTCTGCTGCTGTAACATGTTTCTGGAAAGATCACAAGATCAACATTATCGACACACCAGGTCACATCGACTTTACAGCCGAGGTGGAACGTTCACTTCGTGTGCTTGACGGCGCAGTAACCGTGTTTGACGGTAAAATGGGTGTAGAGGCGCAAACCGAAACCGTGTGGCGCCAAGCTAACAAATATGGCGTGCCTCGTATTTGTTTTGTAAACAAGATTAACCAAACGGGTGGCGACTTCAAGAAAAGCCTTGAATCAATCCGTACTCGTCTTTCAAAAAATGCACTGCCTGTGCACTTGCCGATTGGCTTTGAAAAAGACATCAACGGTGTAGTCGACCTTATCGATATGAAGGCCTACACCTATAACGACTACGCAGATCACGAGCTGCAAGTTGGCGAAATTCCTGCAAACATGCTTGACGAAGCCAAAGCTGCGCGCGCAGAATTGGTTGAAGCAGCGGTTGAAGCAGACGATGCTTTGATGGAAAAATTCTTTGAAGGCGGCGAAGAGGCGGTTTCGCTTGACGAGCTAAAGAGTGCGCTTCGTACTCGCGTGCTTAGTGGCGACTTCTTCCTTGTAACTGGCGGCGACGGTCGCGGCGTGATCGTTGAAAAGGTGCTTGACCTTGTAAACGACTACTTGCCAAGCCCGCTCGACGTTGAAGCAATCGAAGGAACTGACCCTAAAACTGGCGAAGAAATCTCTCGTAAGCCTGCAGTTAGCGAGCCACTTTCCGGCCTTGCCTTCAAGATCGCAACTGACCCATTTGTTGGTAAGCTAATTTTTGTACGTGTGTATAGCGGTAAACTTACGGCTGGCAGCTACGTATTCAACAGTATGACTGGTAAAAAAGAGCGTGTTGGTCGCATTGTTCGTATGCATGCCGATAAGCGCGAAGATATCGACACGATTGAAGCTGGCGACATCGCTGCGATTGTTGGGCTGAAAGATACGACTACTGGTGCGACGCTTTGTGATATTAACAATCAAATTGTACTTGAAGGTATTGAATTCCAAGATCCACCAGTATCGATTGCGGTTGAGCCAAAAACTAAAGCCGACCAAGAAAAAATGGGTATTGCCTTGCAACGCTTGGCTGATGAAGACCCGACCTTCCGTATTCACACCGATGAAGAAACTGGCCAGACAATCATGAGTGGTATGGGTGAGCTTCACCTCGACATCCTTATTGACCGCATGAGCCGTGAATTTAACGTTGAAGCGAACATCGGTGAACCACAAGTTGCCTTCCGCGAAAGTATTAAAGGCACCGCCGAAGTGCAAGGTAAGCATGCCAAGCAATCTGGTGGTCGCGGGCAATACGGTGATGTTTGGATTCGTCTTGAACCAAACGAACCTGGTAAAGGCTACGAATTTGTGGACGAAATTAAAGGTGGTGTGGTCCCACAAGAATACCGCCCAGCCGTGCAAAAGGGTATTAAAGAAACGCTTGAAGGCGGTGTGATCGCTGGCTACCCAGTGGTTGACGTTAAGGCGACCCTTTACGACGGAAGTTACCACGATGTTGACTCTTCTGAACTTGCCTTTAGCTTGGCTGGTAGTCTGGCAGCGCGCGAAGGTGTGAAGAAAGCTAACCCAATCTTGCTTGAACCGGTGATGAAGCTAGAAGTAACCACGCCAGAAGAATTCATGGGCGACGTGATTGGCGACTTGAACTCTCGCCGTGGACGTATCGACGCTATGGAAGATTTGCAGGGCGGCGCGAAGCTTATCAAGGGATTTGTGCCACTTGCGAGTATGTTTGGTTACACTAATGACCTCCGCTCAATGAGCCAAGGTCGTGCAGCTAGCACCATGGAAGTTGCGCAGTACGAAGAAGTACCGCCAAACATGGCGCAAGAAATCATCGAGAAGCGCGCAAAATAATTGCCGCTTATGGTTGAACGCAAAAACCACCTCGCTTTCGGGGTGGTGTTTTGTTGCGCCAAATCATCATGTTTACGCTTGCAAAAACCGCCGCTTCTTTTTATTATAAAAGCATGAGCTACGAGCGCCTGGCGATGGCAGATTCTACCAGCAGGGAAACGTACGGCTTGGCCGAACACCTTGAACCTGCGGTGGCTGTTCGCGCGCTCAACCATTTTGCGACTCGCCAAAAACCGGCGGGTTGCTTTCATTCTGCGTGGAGTCATGTGGAGTTGGCGCTCAACCAGCACGCCGATTTGTCGGATACCGACCGCGAATGGTATTTAGATCAAGCCCAAGAATTGCTGGGCGAGGTATTTGCCAGTCAGGACGCCACCGAAAATACGCGTTTGGCGGCGCTGACACTTTCGAGCTACATGCCTTGCATGACAAAACGTGCGTGCGGGCGCCAAATTACCTCTGAAGATTGCCACAATGTGTATGAAAGTTTGGGCAAGGCGATTGCGTATTTGCAGCCGCAAGACCCAGACGATCCGCCGCGATGGCGCATGACCGAAACGGCTGTGCTGGCGGCGTCGGCGCGCACCGGCCAGCCGCATTTGCTGCTGTACCCCACCTCTATGCGCGAAGAATGTTCGAGCGTGGCAGTGCGCAATCATGATAGCTACTTTTTGGGTGATGACGGGCAAAAATATCCGCTTCAGCAAAAATTTCTTCCTACAGATAAAACCTACGAACCGCCAATTCGCTTAATCAATTTTGCGCCAACGATCGAAAAATCGTTTCAGTGCAGCCGGCTTGTTGCGCCGGCGTCAAAAACCGAGCAAGTCAACCAAACATTAGGTATGATTGTGGCCGAAGCAACCGGCCAAGAAATTGCCGAAAACGAGCGTGAATTTCTCAATCATTTGAGCCGTGCAGTAGCGTATCACCGCACAAAAGCCGAGTGGTAAAATAGCAGTTACGGTTCAATTACTGGGTTAGTTTCGCTCGGTTTTGGGCGTTTGCGGCTTAATTTGCGAAATGGCAATTGGTTGTGAATTTGCAGTGCTTTGCGGCGCATTGGGCGGCCAATCATAGCGCCAAATGTTGCGCCGGCAGCGATTGTCACCGCAATCATAAGCGCGCGCACCAGCATACTAACACCTTCGTCAAACTGGAGCGTCCAGGTTGGATTTTGGATAACGTGCATCAAACCATTGTAGAGCGAAAGCCCCGGCACAAGCGGAATAATGCCCGCGCTAACGATTGCCATGCTTGGAATTTGCCAAATACGCGAAAGGATAGTGGCCGCAAACCCAATTACCGCCGCCGCCAAACCGTACGACGGAATAATAGCGAGCCCGGCTGCCACACCAAGTAGCGAGCAATAATACCCAAATGCGCCAATTCCCGCCGCCAAAAGCGCCGCCACAATCCGCGCGTGGTTACTGAGCGCAAACATCGCCGCCACCAGCGCCGCACCAATGTACTGGTAGCTTGTGGTGCTGAGCGCCAATCGATCCGGCGTCGTCGCAAAACTAATATCCAGCCGCTGCGCCACATACAGCCCGGCCGCCACGCCCATCACAATACCACCGGTGAGCATCACCACTTTTAGGAGGCGCGCACTGGCGGTCAAATAATATTCGTCGATTGCATCTTGCAGCGCAGACACGATCATCATGCCGGCAACCAGCAAGACGATTCCGCTAATAATAATGAGTGTTGGGTTGATGTAGGGTAAAAAGTCGATATAGCCGCTGTTCATTGCCCACGTAAGCCCGGTGGCCATGAGTGTGGCAAAAAGCGCCGCCAACGCCTGCACAAAAAAGGCCGACATGCCGTATTTGTACAAACGGTTTGTACCCCAGCTAATTAGCATACCAATCACAAAAGTGAGCGCAATAATTGGCGCCGAACCACTGTACAAAATGCTAATACCGGCCGCAATTCCGCCGCTCGAAACGTGGCGCACCCAGTTTGGGTGGTCTTTTTGCGTGGCTAAAATGTGGTCGTATTCTTTTTCGGCTTCGGCTAGCGTAAGATGTTTGGTGCGGATGTATTTTGCCAAACGTTGTAGGCGCTGAATTGTTTGGTAATTTGCCTCGCGCATAACGGCAGAACGTACGAGCGTGAGTGGTTCGCGTTCGGTGCCGCGATCCTGCGAAATTGTAATAATGGTGTAGCTAACGTCTACGTGCACCGGGCGCGTGCAGTAGGTGCGCGTAATGCCGAGCGCGTTGTGCGCCACGCTGCTGGCACTTGCGCCCATTGAAAGGAGTTGCGTGGCCACGCCCATTGTTAGGCGTAGCGCGCGCATATTTGGCGTTAAATTCTCGCCGGCTTTTTCGATCGAAGTCGCTTCAAGCTCGCGCTGCGAGAGAATACTTTTCTTTAATGATGTTTGTATTAAATCAACCAGTTTCACATCAAATAGTATATCATCAGGCGGGTAAAAACGGTAGTGTTATGATGATGCAGAAAAGGCTACAATTTTGCCGCCAAGAATAAAGAAAAATCCCCGCTCCGCCTACATGGTGTGCAGGTGAGCGGGGGATTCATCTTACTCGTTGTCGGGGACGACCATCAGCCAGTAGCGGAAGGCGTACGTGGGCGGAATGGTGCGTTCGCTGGCGGGGATAACATAATCCGGCCAGCCCGGGACCATGTTCGACTTGCCACGCCCGAAGGCTTGGCGAGAACCACGATAATCGGGGCGCCACTGGACGGAATCGCCAAGTTGCGCGGGATTGAGGCTGTTGCCGTGCGGCGAGCGACTTTCGGCAAACGCCAGGGCTTCTTCGTCAGAAATATACTGACTGATGAAGTCGTAGTCAATCAGCACGTACTCGTTGACCGCCAAATCCTGCACACGCTCTGCCCAGGGCTGCTTGATGAAGTCGGAATCCTTCATGTCGAGCCGGATGTCGGTGACATCGGTCAGTTCGCCAAGCGCACGGTAGCCATGCCCATTGCGCCAGCCAGCCATTTCCAGGCTGGTTTCCGGGTCGACAACGGTGTTGACGGTGATGAACGTCTGCGGATAGGTGATGGTCTGGCCGGTGCGCCCGAGCATTGCAAGCTCGGGGTCGTCGTTCATGGCGAGCGTTTCCGGCGCGGCGGTGCCCTCGATTTCCGTCCAGGTGGAGGGGTCTTGGGGCGCCGTGATGGCGTAATCCGGTTTTTGCGGCGTTTCGCGGGTGGTCGAATCGCCGTCGCTTGCCGGGGAGGAAACCCTCGGCGAATCTTCGATCGCAACCGACTGATTGTTATCGTCGCCGCAGGCTGCCAGCGCCAAAGCGGCAATTGCCAGCGTTGCAACAGAGGCGGTGTTCTTCTTGCGAGAGAACATAACGAACACTTCTTCTGAAATGAAAAACCCACCCTGGCCTGCATGGTGTGCAGGTGGGTGGGTTTCACGAAACTACTGATAGCTGAATTCAGCCAGTTCGAACTGAACTCCTGTGATCGATCCGATGTCGCGAGCTGGTCCGCTGGCGGGCTGGGCGTGGCACACATGAGGTGTAGCCGGCCGGCTATAGGTTGCACCGACAATCTTAACGCTATAGAACCCGTCTTCCGCGACAAATTCGTTGGGCGAGCTGGCCGGCGCTGGATTGTCTTTGATAAAGCCAAGCGCCTCCTCGTCGGTAAAGAACATGTGCGCCAAGTCTGATCCAACCAGCTGGTATTGCAGGTAGTCACCTCCCGTGAATACGTTGTACTCCTTGCTCGTCGCACGAGTGATCTCGTCGACAAACGGCTGAACAAAAGTCTGGTCACCGGCCTCGAAGCCAAGTCCAACGTATGCGGTGCCGTCTTCTTCGATCCGCCACGAAACAAGCTCAGGCATTTCTGTCAATCCCAGGACGGAGTTGATAGTTGCGGTGTAGCTGGTCGTTGGCGGTAGGCTGCAGTCTTGCGGAATGCGATGTGGGGGTGTTTTTGCGAAATCCACGGTTTCGCGGTCATATGCCATGTCGATCAGAGCCTGCTTCATTTCGATCGACGACTCTTTGTAGGGTGGTCCTGCCGGTTCGTTTTCCGCGCCTGGCTGTGATGCAAACGCGGTGTCCGCCTTGCTGTTGCTGGCGTCATTTTCAGACGACCCACAGCTCGTCAAAACGAGCGCAGCCGACGCAGCGGCAACAATAATTGCAATCTTACGGTTGAACATGATCTTCCTCCTGGAAGTTTCGTGAAAAGGTGCATAACAAGCGGATGCTCGTTATTATTGCCATAATAACATAAAGATTTATAAAAAGCAAACAATGCATACGAAAAGCCACAAAAAGTAAGGCCGCACTTTCTGAAAAGAAGGTGCGGCGTGGTGTTCAGTTGGATAGGCTACTGCCACCGAGAATTCGGCAGCGTTTGGCGGGCGGGGCCGTTGGTCTGCTCGGGGCGAACCTTGGTTGATTTCTCGCCATTCTCTGGCGCGGTATCGTTGATTGCCTGAAGCGTACTTGCGAGCTTCTGATGCTCCTCGCTCCCCTCGTCAATCCCAAGCTTTTTACTCAGTTTGTTGATGGCCTTTTCCAGCGCCCGGGGCTTTATCCTGGACATCGTCTTCTCCTTGCAAGGTAGAAATAGCGTCTTTTGCGAACTCTTCTATTATACTAACATCTTTCATATAATGCAAATCGGAGCTGCAGACTGTCAGCACGTTCGCGGCAGTTATCTCTGCTTGCCCGGGGCGCTCGCTCGCTTGTGCGACGGCGTTGGTGATTGCAATATGGCTCGACCAATTAGAAAGCCAAAAACTTGGCGACACGGCACTGTCTGTGTACGTGTCAAATTCCTTCAATACAGAAAACCCGATGCGTTGCGCTGGTAAGCCGACCTCGAGCATTGGATGAGTGCTGTTCATTTGCAACTTTGCTGCCTGCGCAGCAGTTTCTTCGCTGACGGCAATAGCCACAAATTGCCATGCCTTGCGCAAATCCGTCGTTAGGCGTGCCGCAAACGCTGCGTCTTGGCGTGCTCTGGCTTGCGTAGCTGTAATTTGGCCATTGTTAAATATAAACACGTGCGCAAATGCCGCAAACGCATCAATCGCCATTCTATCGAATGCTTGCAGATAAAGCTGTTTGCTTTCTTCGGGCAAGGAGCTCGCCTCAATAATAGGCCGCAAGCCGGCGGCAGTTGCGTCGTATAGTTTTTGGTAGATCGATTCGGTTTCATGCCGAAGAATGTCGACGAGCTGCTCGTGGCTGGCTGAATTAAGCTGTGCAAAATGCTCCCTTGAAGTGTCGCCTATGGAAGAAAAGATGGATTCCTCACTAATGATAGGCTTA
This sequence comes from uncultured Candidatus Saccharibacteria bacterium, assembly GCA_945916045.1. Classification (GTDB taxonomy): domain Bacteria; phylum Patescibacteriota; class Saccharimonadia; order Saccharimonadales; family Saccharimonadaceae; genus CAMEGH01. Next base: position 4,293 of record CAMEGH010000010.1, on the reverse strand, counting down.
ATTTCTGTGCTTTTAAAAGTGCGTTCAAGGCCAGGCGCGCTAGTTTCAAATTCCTGCAACGACGCGTAAATGTCGTCAAGCTGAGTGTTATCGTTACCGTGATAGCGGTCGAGAATGGAAAAATTCGCATCTAGTACATGCCAGCCATTGTCCATTTTTACCAAATTTGCCGAATGAAACGCTTCCGGTTCATGGGCGTAGCTGTCATGCCATTCTGTGCTTATTTGTGCGGCGTCAGTGATTGCTTTGTCGGTAGTGTACGCCGTGTTAAGGAAGAAGTCCTCTAGGTCGTACTTCGATGATAAAAGCGAGACAGCGCCAGCACGTAGCTCTTCGCGCGCCCGAGTTGCCATGAGCCCTGCATGCAAATGTGGGGCGCCAGTTTGTTCTAAGAAGCTTGCGGCAATAGTGCTGACACTCAGGCATGTTGGAGTGATTTCGATATTTGGGTAGGCGCCAATCGCACGTAGCGAAAGCCGAATTGGATGGTAAAATCCTTCGGCGGCGTCCGGGTCTTCGATATCTGCGTTGTTGCTGTGTGCGATCACATTAAGCCGCTTAGCTACCCATTCAAGTGTCGCATGGCGTTCATTGTCTGATGTGGCAACCCTGTATTCGCGGATTTTGTCGTGGACCTCTTGGCCGAGGCAGCGGTATGCTTCGTTAAGTAATTCTTGCCCAAACTGCCGTGCCTCGTGGGCTAGTGCAAGATTTGGCGCATCATTGATGCTATCGCCACGCAGCGCAATGTCGGCGTTATTTGCGCTAAAGTAGCGGTCTTTTGGTGCGTCAATTGCGTTGCGTAGTCCTGTGGCACCAAGGTTAGCAAGGAGCTTTTGGTCGGCAGTTAGTTCGGTTTCATACGGAGTGGGCGTGAATTTTCGACCCAGGCAAACACTACTCGCCAAATCCAACGTCTCGCGAAAATGAATCTCATCCGTGAGAGTATCGATTTTGCGCAGCAACTGAGCATCAGGCTTGAACGCGTCAGAAGATTGTTTTTCCGTCATGTGTGGCTATTTTACAATAAACATGTTACTTTTTCAATATCAAAACACTGCTATACACAAATTGCATGCTCTCGGCGCGTAGCCCCTTTACGCCAAAAACAAAAACATGTATAATGTGGATATACGTCGTGGAGTGTCAACTTTACGCACGATAATCATAATAAATAATCCAAGGAGATTTACCCTACATGGCAGATTTCGATCGAAGCAAGCCGCATGTTAACGTTGGTACTATGGGTCACGTTGACCACGGTAAGACAACTTTGACAGCCGCAATTACTCAAGTTCTTGCAAAGCGTCTACCTAGCGATGTTAACAAGCCTCGTAACTACGACGAGATTGACAACGCACCAGAAGAAAAGCAACGTGGTATTACGATTGCATCTTCACACCAAGAATACGAATCAGAGAAGCGTCACTACGCTCACGTGGATATGCCAGGACACGCTGACTACGTTAAGAACATGATTACCGGTGCAGCGCAAGTTGACGGTGCGGTTCTTGTTGTGTCTGCTGCAGACGGCCCAATGCCACAAACTCGCGAACACGTACTACTTGCCAAGCAAGTTGGTGTGCCGAAGATCGTTGTGTTCCTTAACAAAATGGACATGGCGGACGAAGAACTTGTTGAACTCGTTGAAATGGACGTTCGTGAACTCCTTTCAAAGAACGACTTCGACGGTGACAACGCTCCAGTGATTAAGGGTTCTGCTCTTAAGGCACTTGAAGGCGACGAAAAGTACGAAGACGCAATTATGGAATTGGTTGCCGCTATGGACAGCTACATTCCAGAGCCAGCACGTGACATGGACAAGCCATTCCTTATGCCTATCGAAGACGTATTTTCGATCAAGGGTCGTGGTACCGTTGCAACTGGTCGTATCGAACAAGGTGTCATCAAGCTCAACGAAGAAGTTGAAGTTGTTGGTATCCGCTCGACACAAAAGACTGTTGTAACAGGTGTTGAAGCATTTAAGAAGAGCCTTGACCAAGGTCAAGCTGGCGACAACGCTGGTCTCTTGCTACGTGGTATCGAACGTACTGATATCGAACGTGGACAGGTTCTTTGTGCACCTGGTTCAATCGAACCACACACAGAATTCGAAGCTGAAGTGTACATCCTTAAGAAGGAAGAAGGCGGACGCCACACTCCATTCTCAAAGGGTTACAAGCCACAGTTCTACTTCCGTACAACGGACGTAACTGGTGAAGTTGAACTTCCAGCTGACAAAGAAATGGTGATGCCTGGCGACACTATCACTTTCAAGGTGAAGTTGCTTGCCCCAATCGCTATGGAACAAGGTCTAAACTTCGCAATCCGCGAAGGTGGCCGTACTGTTGGTGCTGGTGTTGTAACCAAGATCAACAAATAGTATCCACTATTAGCACAAAACTGCCTGGGTCGTATGATTCGGGCAGTTTTTGTTTGACGTCTTTTATATAGAGCAAGTTGCCACGTTTTGACTTGCCACGCCCAAGTGCTTTATACTAAAACCATAAGCTAAATAGGGGAAGTATGGCAAAACAACAAAAAGTATTTATTATTGGTGCCGCCGGAATGGTGGGTGCAAGTGCGGCGTATGCAATGACGCTCAAAGAAACGGCTTCAGAGATTGTACTGATTGATATTCACGAAGACGTGGCATCGGGCCAGGCGATGGATATTACCGATGCAGCAGCGTTTACGAGCGGTGTAAATGTACGTGTGGGCGACTATAGCGAAATCGACACCGATGATATCGTGGTAATTACTGGTGGCGCGGCGCAAAAGCCGGGGCAAACACGTTTGGAGCTGCTGGGCATTAACGCCAACATCATTCGCGACGTGGTTGGCAAAGTGATGGCGAACGGTAAAGAAATTTACCTTGTGCTGGTAACCAACCCGGTAGACGTGCTAACCTACGAGGCGCTAAAAGTATCTGGCTTGCCAAAACACCGCGTGCTTGGCACGGGCACGACGCTTGATTCGGCGCGGTTGCGATCGGTTATTGCCGAAAATTTGAACGTGCGCGCCAGCCAAGTGAATGCGTTTACGCTGGGCGAGCACGGCGATTCGTCGTTTACGGCGCTGCTAAGCGCGACGGTTGGCTCGGTGCCGCTGCATGTAATGCCAGGCTACAGCGACGAAATGCTGGCCGGGCTGGACGATGCAGTTGCTAAAAAGGCGTATCACATTATTGATACTAAAAAATCAACGTACTACGGCATTGGGCAGGTAATTTCGGAAGTGGTGGCAGCGCTGCGTAGTTCGCAACCAAGTATTTTGCCAGTGTGTTCGTTGCTAGATGGCGAATATGGTTTGCACGATGTAGTGCTAAGCGTACCATCACTAGTGAGCGCTGATGGTGTGCGTCCGCTTGACGGCTACCGCCTGAGCGACGAAGAGCGCGAGAAGCTGCACGCATCGGCTGGTGTGATTCGTAAATCGATGTTTGAACTGGGCGAATAAGTAAAAAGCCCCACCGTAGCGGAGCTTGGTTGGTGCTCGACGCGGGGTGGGGTTACTCTTGGGTTGCGAGTTCTTTCTCTCGTTTGAGGATGACGATTTCTGCGGAGGTTATGCTCAGCATGTATATCCCGTATACCGGCATTGCCCACACGAAAGTCAGGACAGACAGGGTGAATAGCGTCTGAGCGCCACCTTCGTACGCAAAAGCAGCTGCGTAGGTGGTAAAGTCTACTGCATTGACTAGTCCCGCAATAATCACGGCTGCGAGGGCGACACGGCCAATCTTGAACACTCTGATACAAGTGTCAATGTCGTTCTTCTGGGTCTTGGTGGTATTCGACATAATTAAAAAGTCAAGCTTTTTGCCATAGTACTATCAACCCATTGCAAAATCCTACCAAAAATGCTACAATACAACGGTACTATAAATCATCTCGATAACTTGCCCAGCCGTAAGTTTGCCAAATCGGCAAAATACGATGCGAGCCAAGGTTACGGGATACAACAAAGGAGTTTTACTCATGGCAGAAGGCCTTAAAATTCGTATCCGCCTAAAGGCATACGACCACAAAGTTATCGATCAATCAGCAAAGCAGATTATCGACACCGCAACCCGCACCGGCGCAGATGTAGCTGGTCCAATCCCGCTTCCAACACGCCGCAGTACGTTTACCGTGGTAAAGAGCCCGCACGTGTATAAAAAGGGTGGTGAAACGTTTGAAATGCGCGTACACAAACGCCTTATCGACATCACAAACGCGTCGCCAAAAACTATCGACAGCCTGCAAAACCTCAGCCTTCCAGCTGGTGTTGATGCAGAAATCCGTATGTAAT
>CAMEGH010000009.1 GCA_945916045.1 uncultured Candidatus Saccharibacteria bacterium | reverse complement strand
AGGAGAAATGATTCCTAGGGGTTCTATCGAGCGTTAGATCCTTTCTACGCTGCCGGGCAGGCCACGTTCGGGTTGAGGACGATCGCATCGGCGTCGATGCTGGTCAGGGTTTCGCTGTCGATCCACAGGGTCGACGATTCCCTGTTGGGAATCGGCTCCGTGAACGAAATGACCTCGCCGGCGCGGACGATCCTCTCGCCGAAGAACGTCACGTCCGGGCCACTCGATTCGAGCCGCACGGCGTAGGTCGCGGTTTCGCGAACCTGAGCCTTGTAGTCGACGAAGCGCAGGTGGCCTTCGCAGACGATGGTCGCTGCAGCCGGGTCACCCGGTGCGGGCAGCGTGGCCGGAACTTCCGGCGTGGGCGTGCCGATGCTGCCACCACCGAACAGTGCGCGGATGCGTTCGATGACCTGCTCGAACGTCACCTGGATCTGCCGAAGCAGGCTTCCGAAGTCGGTGACGCCGAAGAGGTTCTTCAGGTCGCCTTCCGTCACGTCGGACTTGTGGGCGATCTCAGCCGCCTGGGCCGGATCGACACCTGCGAGCAGCTCGTCGAGCGTCAGCGGCACTGCCTCCCGGGACAGGTCGAACTGCGGCCGGAAGTATTCCTCCAGCGTTGCCAGCGACGCTGCGCCGGCTGCGGGTGCAGTAGCGACACTTGCCATCACCGTGATGGCGGTGACGGTTGCGATAGAGCGGGTGCGAATGCTCATTGGGAGCAATCCTCTCAATAGAAATGAACATGTTCCGCGGAATTGCGTGAACACTCGAACTATAATAGCATAATTTTGTATTTAAAGCAAGGGTTTTATAGATGTGGCCTTAGGGCTTCGCGCACTTCGTTGGTATTTTTGCAGTGCATTAAAATATCACGAAGCTCTTTTGCTCCATCAAAATCACGTACATAAATTTTGAAAAAGCGTTTGAGCGTTTCGAACGGGCGGTTGGTGTGCGGTTGCCATTGGTCGAAGAGGTCGAGGTGAAGGAGAAGGAGGTTGAGGAGTTCAGCTTTTTCGTTGTCTTCTTTTGCCACAAAACAAAACGGATCATGAAAAATCCCCCGCCCTATCATCACGCCGTTCACACCCGGGTGTTTGCGCACAAGTTCTTCGCCATGGGCGCGGCTTTCAATATCGCCATTAATGGTCAGAAGTGTATCCGGCGCAATTTTATCACGTAGCGCCACAATATCATCAATCAGTTCAAAATGCGCTGGTACCTTGCTCATTTCTTTTTTGGTGCGCAAATGAATCGTTAAATTGACGATATCTTGCTGCAAAAGTGTCGTCAGCCAGTCGTGCCATTCGTCGACGTGCGTGTAGCCAAGGCGTGTTTTTACGCTAACGGGCAAGCCAGCAGTTTTGGCGGCTGCAATTGCCGCAACGGCTACTTCGGGTTTGCGAATCAGCGCTGATCCACCTGATTTAATTGCGCTTTTTGCTGGGCAGCCCATATTGATGTCGATGCCATGAAAGCCAAGTTCTTTACAATGCGCAGCTAGTTGCTCCATGTCGCCCGGTTCGCCACCCCAAATTTGTGCTACGATCGGGTTTTCATCTTCGGTGCGAATTAGTCGCCCGCCAATGGCTTTTTCGCCAGCGTGCACCCAGCCGGTGGCGTTGGTAAATTCACTGTACCAAATATCGGGCGCGCCAGCTTTTGCCACCACGTGCCGAAAAATCACATCCGTCACCGCTTCCATCGGCGCCAAAATGTAAAAAGGCTGGGGTAAATTGTTCCAAAAATTGGCCATACTAACGTTATAGTATACTATTTTTTGCGGATTTGTGCCAGTGTGCTCGGCTACAATTTGCCAGCGATCAAATCGTCTTCAAATGCTAGCAAATCTTGATATTTTTCGCCGTATTCGCTGGTGTCTGGGAAGTTAAGTTCCGTAACGTGTTGCCATACGGCGGCAACTAATTGTTTGAATCGCTCCATTTCCTCGCCCGAAACGTCGCCCAAATGCAGCGCAATAATCTGCCCGGCTTTGTCGGGTTCAACGAACTGCAAAACGCCGTCCGTAAAAGTGTAGTTGCGGAAATCGCGCGATTCTTCCACTAGTAATTTATAAAACAGCAACTGCTGGCGATATTTGTGCGCCTTGATTTTTTGGTAATCCGCGCCCTTGTTCCAATCTGCCACGGGCGCGCCGGTTTTGTAGTCGGTGACGGTGATGGTTTTGGCTTCTGGGTCGATATCGGCGAGGTCGAGCTTGCCGGTTAAATGCGCGTCACCCAAGCGTGCTTGCTGGTGCGAAAAGCTTAATTCTGGGTGCTGATTGGCGTGGAAACTGTGGTATTTTTCCTGCAAAAATAGTTGCAACGCGGCAATTCCCTTTTGGCTGAAATCTTCAAATTCATCCGCCGTGAGCGATTCATGGCGCAACGCTTGCTCAAATGCGCGCAAAATATCTTCCTCGGCCATGGGTTTGTCGTAGGCGCGCAAATGTTCGTGCGCCTGCTGCAGCGCCAGGTGAATCGCCGATCCGTACCCTGCATGCGGGCTGCGTGCCGACGGGAAATGTAGCAAATTATTCAGCAAAAAGTGCTGCGGACCGCCACGACTCACATCGATAAAATTATTAATATGCGTGGCGCTGAGTTTGTAATGTTCGAGTGTGCTAGCAAGTTGCTGGCGCATCGAATCCACCGGTAATGTGACGATTGGCGCGTACCATTCGGCCTGAATCATTTCGCTAGCAAGATCTTTTGCCTCGATATTTGGCGTGATGCGCTCCATTTCGGCATCTTCGACCAAAAAGTTTGCGAGCATCAATTCTTTGCCGTTGCCGGCTTGTTCGCTGTGGGAAATAAACAGCTGGCGTTTGGCGCGCGTCATGCCGACGAAGAAAAGTCGTAGGCGCTCTTCCATAGAATCGTTGTTTTTGCGTAGGCGTAAGTTTTCTGGGTACGCGATGGCATTGCCGCCGCTGCGGGCTTTGTTGCCCCAGTTCGTATCGACGGCGTTTGCTAAATATACCGTGTCGAATTCGAGCCCTTTTGATGAATGGGCGCTCATCAAGCGAACGCTGGCGGCGTCATCGCCAATGTGGCGCAGGCTGGTGATGCTGGTGTTGGCGTCGCTGCATTGCTGCAAGAATTGCAAAAAGTGCGCCAAACGTGGCTGTTCATCTTCGGTGTCGTGGTCGCGGAGTTTGGTACGAATGGCGGTGAGATTGGCCAAGTGCGACAAATACTTTTCTGGCTGGCCAGCAAAAAAGTGTGCTTTCAGTGGCGACGTAAAGCTATCCGCTTCGCTATCTGCGGACGAAAGCGTATCCTCGCCAATTAAAATATCAAGCATGCGCTCAAGCGGCGTGTACGTGCTGGCGCCGGCGCAGGCAATCAGCCATTTGGCGAGGCTGGCGGTTTGCTCGTTCACTTGCATAGCTTCAAGCCACAATGAGCGGTCTCGATACGCTTTTAGGCTGACTTCCCACAGTGCTTCTGGCGCAATATTCCAGGCGGGGTGGCTGAGCGTTTGGGAAATAAACTCGCTGGTTTCGTCGAGCTTATTTTCGGCGATGGCTTGCACAATCCGTGCGATGGCCGCCAGTTGCACAACCACTTCATCTTGCAATACGTTATCGCGTTTGTCGTAGCTAATAGGGATATTTTTGTCGGCAAAATACGGCAGCAATGCTTCAAGATCAGCGTGGCGGCGCGCCAGCACGGCAATTTCTTGCGGCTCAACACCTTGGGCAATTTGTTCGGCAATCGACGCAACAATCCACGAGCGCTCCCCTGCTTGATTCGATAGTGTAGCGAGCGTTGTGCGGCTCCGTTCGGCAGATTTGTGCGGCGCCAGCGTTTTATCAAGCTCGGCAATGTGGCGCTCCAGTCGCTCGGTGCCTTGGGTGATTACGTTGCGCGCGGTTGAAAGAATAATTGGCGCGCTGCGATAATTGTCGGTCAGTGTGACTAATTTGGCGCCTTTGTACTGCGCACGGAACTGTAAAATATTACCAACATCCGCACCCTGAAAGCCATAAATCGCTTGGTCGTCATCGCCCACCACCATAATATTTGGCGCGCCTTCGTTAGCGTCGTTATCGGTTAAACTTTGCAAAATACGCATTTGCGCCAGGTTGGTATCCTGGAATTCGTCGACCATAATGTACTGATATTTTTCCTGCAATTCGTAGCGCAGCTCAGGGATTGTCTCGATCGCGTGCACCACTTGCACGATCATATCGTCGTAATCAAACAGCGCGGCTTCCTTCATAATTTCGACGTACAGGCGGTAGACTTCTACGAGCGCGCGCAGTTTGGTTTGTTGCTTGCTGGCTTTTAGAATGATAGTTTTGGCGGCATCGACGGTGAGCCATTGCTTTTTCCATTCGGTCAACGGTGGCGTGATTTTTGGGTGCTCGGCAGCAGCGGCAAGCGCGCGTTGCAAGCTGGCACGAAGCGTGTCGCTTAAGCGCGGCAAGGCGGTGATTGGTTGCGGTTCGTTAATGTCGGCAAGTTCGGCGGCGGCTTGGCCGAGTTTTTCGAACGTGGCTTTACTAATACGCCCGGCAAATACTTCGCGCAAAATCGGTTCGGCAATGGCGATCACTTCGTCGTTAGCGTCAAGCACAGCGGTGAGCTCGTCGGCGCTTAAACCAGAACGTTTAATGTCGGAAATTGAACTTTTAATGGCGTTAATCGCGGTAAATTCGCCGTTCATAGTAGTTTTGAGTGGATTATCGTACGGAAGCGCGGTTAAAATATCGGTTAAAATGCGGTGCTGGTTGAGTTCATCGGCTGGCTGAAACTGCGCGCCACTGTAAAAATGCTCGCGGTGGCGGCTCATAATATCGCTGCCAAACGCGTGGAATGTATAAATGCTGACGTTGTACGCCTCGCGCCCAATAATGCTCGAAAGGCGTTTTTGCATGGCAATCGAGCCGCTGTCGGTAAAGGTTAAGCACAAGATATTTTCTGGCAAAACGTCGGTTTTTTGCAAGATATTTGCTGCGCGCATACTAAGCAATTCAGTCTTGCCCGTGCCCGGCCCGGCCACCACCATCACCGGCCCATCGATCGTATCGACCGCCGTTTTTTGGTGTTGATTAAGGTTTTGGTAGCGCGCTGTAAAGTCCATATACCCAGTTTACCATTTTTGCGGAGTTTGTGCGGGCAAGGATCTACTAGCAGGTTCTAGATATATTCCGCAGGAAGCTTCTCTGTCCAAAAGCCGCTATACGTTCGGTTTTGCAGGTCGCCGCCGCTTAGTACTGGGTATTTTCCGTCTGCGTGCTGTATGAAATTTGCAGGCGGCTCATCTTTGGCTATTTCGTTAGCTGTTATATAATCCACCACTTTGTAGAAATCTCTCGCCACTGGCTGTTGCTTTTTGGTTGAGGCAAGATTTTCTAGCATATCTGTTAGTGTGTCAAGCGTCTCGATTTTTTCAGATAGTGCGTGGTTAAATTCAACCGCCACTATGCTACTAGAGGCTGACAATAGCGATGTTTTGGCAATATCCTTCTTTATGATAATGATATTTTTAAGATTTGGAGCAGCGTTAATAATCGTGTCAGTTGCTTCGCTTCGTTCGCCAATAATCAAGCATCCGCCAATTTCTGTTGTCGTTGTGTGGATATCGAGAATATATTTGTAATTTTGCTGCCGTATGTGGCTAAGAAGTTGGTTGGCGCGCGTAGCTTCATATCCGTCAAGATTTTGGTGATAACTCCTATTCATGTCGGTATCAATAAACCTAATATTTTGCGCAAACGCAAGCGGGTTTGCACAGTAGTGATCGACAGATTTTAGCAATTCCGGTCGAAAATTTTTTATATATTCAAATAAACGAATGCCGAGTGTTTCGTTGCCGTGTTGCGATCCGATGATGAGTATGTCTTTTGCCGTGCGCTCCTCCTTGTTTAAGTTAAATACATAAAACAGTTAAGCGCAATAGTCAAATATCGATATTCACATCCCCTCACCTCTGGTGTATACTATATTCATGAAGAACGAGCTACTGGATTCTGTCGCGATCGAGCAAATTGCCAAAGATCGATTTGGGATTAATTTTGAAATTCAGCAGATGATTGCACAAGAAATTCCCATTAGCTTAACAGGCACGGCGAGCATTTTTTTGACAAAAAAGAAGCAGCTGTATGCCTATATTTACGCAAAATCACCTCTGGTGTTGGCAGATGTACAGAAAGTTGTGGCGCGCATTGGTTTGCGCCCAGAATTGTATATTCCGCCAAAAGGCCGTTCGGCGTATTTTGACGATATCGGCCGCGATAAGTTCCGCCAAGTCTACCCTGGTCGCAGCCATATTACGCAAGCGGATATTCGCTTTTACCGCACACTCGCTCCATACAATCCTGCCCTGGTGCTCATTAGCGAAGTCAAAGACGGCGTGATTCGCCAGTTCGATGTTGATGCTAAGGGAAATTGGCGCCCGTCAACGCGTTTTGCGTACCGGCGAATTGCCACAAGCTAACGCAAATTACGCCGCGCCGCGTTTGTGCGCATCCCGAAAATCACACGACACCAAATGGTCGTTCACCATGCCAATCGATTGCATAAATGCGTACATAATTGTGCCACCCACAAAGGTAAACCCGCGCTTCTTCAAATCTTTGCTGATTTCGTTTGAAAGCGGCGTGTGTGCGGGTGTTTGCTCTTGGCGTTCAAGCGAATTTACGATGGTTTCGCCATTCGTGTAGCGCCACAAATACGCATCGAGCGAGCCAGATTCTTCGCACAGCGCAAAGTAGGCTTTGGCGTTGCGAACTGCGGCGCGCACCTTTAGTCGGTTGCGAATAATACCACTGTTTTGCAAAAGTTCGGCGATTTTCGCTTCGTCGTACGTTATTAAAATTGCTGGGTCAAAGTTGTCGTAGGCTTCGCACAGCGCGTCCATTTTCTTCAGGATGGTTAGCCAGCTAAGGCCGGCTTGTTGGCCTTCCAGCTGCAGCATTTTAAACAATTGCTTGTCGTCGTGAACCGGCACGCCCCAAACGGTGTCGTGATATTCTTGTTCGAGCTGGCTTTGATTTGCCCAGTCGCAGCGCGTTCGTTGCTTCGCCACGCTGCCCTACTTTTTGTCCAAAATAACCAGGTGTTCGATGTGCGGCGTGCGCGGGAAGAAATTGTAGCCTTTGTGCGCTCGAATGCCGTACGTTTCAGCGAGAAGCGCAACGTCACGCGCCTGCGTTACGGGGTTGCAACTAAGGTAAATAATGCGTTCCGGTGCTTGTTCGAGCAACGTGTTGATAACGTCTTGGTGCAAGCCAGCGCGCGGCGGATCGACAATAATTGTGGCGTCTTTGTGGATGTGTTCGAGGGCTTTTTCACTTGGCGCTAGTACGGCTGTGGCCGTAGCTTCGCGGCCGAGCGCAGCAATATTGCGCTGCATTTCGCGCACGGCGTGTTCGTTAATTTCCACTAACGTCACGTTTTCGCCACCAATCGTCAGGCCAATCGAGCCAACGCCCGCGTATAAATCAACCACTGGTCGTGCGTCGCCATGTGGCGTGTTTGCAGTGTTAATCCATTCTTGCATGTCTTTCAAGGCTTGTTCGTACACCGGCAAATTGATTTGGAAAAATCCTTCTGTTGCGTAGGTAAATGGCACGCCTAAAATGGTGTCGGTTAGTGCTTCGCGGCCATATTGCTGTAAGCGTTTGGTGATAACGCTGGCGGGGCTTTTTGGGTTAGAAAAAATCAGTTCAAAGCCGGCAATGTTCATGGCGGTTAGTTCGGCTTCAGTGAAAACGTCAAACGCGTCGTCTTTGACGTACAGCTGCGCAATCACCTCGCCCGCTTGGCTGGCGCGCACAAGCAGCGTTTTTAGGCTGAACGCTTCAAGCCCGCGCGCTCGCAGTACGTCGCGAATGCGCACGGCAGCTTCGGTAATCGCAGGGCTGGCTAGGCTGGTTTTTTCGATTGGGATTTTGCCTTTTGTGCCGCGGCGAAAGAACGCCAAATCTAATTGATTTGTGTCGTTATCCCACCACCAGCTGTATTCGATTTTATTGCGATATTCGAGCGCGCGGCCATCAGTGTAGGTTTCGATAGCGTTTGGCAACACAATATTGTGGAGCTCGAACGCTTCTTCGATCAACGCAGATTTATAGTGCGATTCTTTGGCGAAATCAAGAATTTGCCACGGGCTCGTGCTAAGGTAGCTGGTTGGGTCGACCGGTTCGACGCGCTCGCCGCTCGCTTCTTCAATAGTAGTAGCGACGGCTTCAATAAAGCTCGATTTCTTCTTCGTTTGCTGAATGGTTGCGGTCTCGCCGGGTAGTACGCCCCACGCAAATACTTTTTTGCCGCTGGGCAATTGCCCGATGGTTTGCCCGCCGCCCACAATGTGGCTGAACGGAATGTGTTCGAATATAACTGGTTTTTTCATTCCTTTCATTTTACCATGTAGCGCTGGTAACAGATAATGTGCTACCATAAAGCTAATGGCTACGAAAAAAACTTTGCTCGATTATGATGAATGGCTGCGGCCGTTTGCCGACAACGTAAAGCAGCGCGACAAGCATCTAAAAGCAGCGCGTCAGCGTATTTTGGGCGACAAGACGCCGCACGAATTTGCGCTGGGCTGGCACTATTTTGGCCTGCATCAAACGGCGGATGGTTGGGTGCTGCGCGAATGGGCGCCTAACGCTACTGCAATTTATTTGGTGAGCGAAAAGAACGGCTGGCAGGAAGACGAAACGTATGCTTTTTCGTTCAAGGCGGATGGTCAGTGGGAGCTGAAGCTGCCGGCCAATGCACTGAAGCACGGCGACCATTACAAGCTGCTGATGTATTGGGATGCTGGGCGCGCCAGCGGATTTCGCATTCCGGCGTATGCAAATTATGTCGTGCAAGACGACGATACTAAGGTGTTTGACGCTGTTGTGTGGCAACCGCGCAAGCCGTACGCATGGAAGCATCGCCGTCCGGTAGCACCAAAAACCCCACTCATCTACGAAGCGCACGTTGGCATGGCAAGCACCGAAGAAAAGGTCGCTAGCTACAAAGCGTTTACAAAACACATTTTGCCGCGCATCAAAAAACTTGGTTACAATACCATCCAACTGATGGCCGTGGCCGAACACCCCTACTACGGCAGTTTTGGCTATCACGTGGCAAACTTTTTTGCACCGAGCTCGCGTTTTGGCACGCCCGACGAATTAAAAGAGCTGGTCGATACTGCGCATAGCATGGGCCTTCGCGTGATTATGGATATCGTGCATTCGCATTCGGTTAAAAATGAAGAAGAAGGCCTTGGTAATTTTGCGGGAGATCCGGGGCAATATTTTCATGCGGGCGAGCGCGGCAATCACAGCCAGTGGGATTCGCGCACGTTTGATTACGGCAAGCCGCAAGTCGCCCACTTTTTGCTGAGTAATGTGCGCTATTGGCTGGATGAATTCCGATTTGATGGCTACCGTTTTGATGGCGTTACTAGCATGCTATATACGCACCACGGCCTGGGCAAAGATTTTACCAGTTACGATGATTACTTTGGTGAAGAGGTGGAATTAGACAGTTTGGCATATTTGCAAATGGCTAACGACGTTGCGCATCAAACGTTGGAAAGTAGCTTGACGATTGCTGAAGATACCAGCGGCATGCCCGGCCTGGCGCTTGCAACGCAAAAAGGCGGCATCGGGTTTGACTATCGCCTGAGTATGGGCGTGCCTGATTTGTGGATTAAAACCCTCAAAGAAAAGCAAGATGAAGAATGGGATTTGGGGCATTTGTTTTACGAACTGATTGCGTCGCGCCCTGAAGAACGTGTAATTAGCTACGCCGAAAGCCACGACCAAGCCTTGGTTGGCGACAAAACTATCATGTTCCGCCTGGCCGACAAAGCCATGTATTGGCACATGGAAGCCAGCAATCAAAACCTCGAGATTGTACGTGCCATGAGTTTGCATAAAATGATTCGCCTGCTGACCGCGAGCACACACGGCGGCGGCTACCTCACGTTTATGGGCAACGAATTTGGCCACCCGGAATGGATTGATTTCCCGCGCGAAGGCAATGATTGGTCGTACCAACATGCGCGCCGGCGCTGGGATTTGGCTGATGACGGCCTGCTGAAATACCAGTATTTGCAGGCGTTCGATGAAGCGATGATTGGCGTGGTGGCAAAGCTCGCGGGTGATTTTCATTACATTACCATCAAGCAAGATGATGGCGTGGTGAGTTTCGTACGCGACGACTACCTGTTTATTTTTAACTTCTCGCCGACGGAATCGTATACCGATTACCCAATTCCAACGTTTAATGGCACGTATATGTTGGCGCTAAATTCTGACGATACGGCATTCGACGGCCAAGGCCTAGTGGACGCAAATGCCGAATATGTGGCGACGAAAGAAGCGTTGCAAGTGTATATTCCAGCGCGATCGGCGTTGGTGTTGAAGCGAAAAAAGTAATATTTTTGCGCAAATTGCACTGTATTTGCAGCGGATTTTGCGCCACGCTTGCGCGCTAAAATTTTGCTTATCCATACAAAATAACCTCCGTCGTTGGAGGTTATTTTTTGTACAAATTTTATTCCTGCGCAAAAAGCTGCAAATATTTCGCCATCATGCGTGGGCCAGAAATCACCGGCAAATATGCGCTTAGCGAGCGCACCAATTCGCGCTTGTAGGCGTGGTCATCGCGGATGATTTTGGCGGCTTCCTCAAGGTTGTAGTAGAGCGATTCGGTTTCGTTTTCGCCCGAAACTTCAAGGCATGCAATCGGCTGCACGTCGGCTACGCCGCCGTCTGGCGTCGAAATCAATAGTTTCATGTTGGCGATATCTTTCATCCACGATGTGCCGCAAGCCTCTTCGCCCACAATCGGCACGTTAATCGCACAGTCCGCGCCAAACGAAAGTGCCTGGCCGACTTCTTCGTCGTAATCTTGCAAATAATGTACGCGGTCGCGCAAAATTGGGTCGTGGTGCACGAGCGTCAAAATGCGCTTGAGCTCTTGTTTCATCATTTCGTCGTTCGGGTGCGGCTTGCCAGTCATAATTAAGTGCGCGTTTTGCGAACTTAGAATGTGCGCCAAACGGCCCGGGTCGTTAAACACCATGTCGGGGCGTTTGTAGCCAGCAAAACGGCGCTTGAAGTCAAAAATTAGCGATTCTTGCGGGATGATCGTGGCGTGGCCGTATTGGTTTTTGCGGCGGCGTAACACCGTATTTAGGTGGTCGCGGCCAGCTTTTCGCAAATTGCGCACGGTGTTCATATCGAGCATTCGCAAGCGCGCTTGGTAGTCGTTGCTTGGGAAATCTGCCGCGTTCAAAATGCCGCTAATGTGGTAATAATTTTCGATTTTTGGCAAAATCCATTTGCGCGAAATACCGTTGGTAACCGCCTCAAAATCAACTTTGCTGCCGTAGCGATCGCGGTAATCTGCCACGCGCGCGTGCAATTTGCTGACGCCGCTTTTTTTGCCGGCAAGTTCAATCGTCAGCAAGCTTAGCTTCATACGGCCTTCGTGGTTAAACAGGCCGTTTATCCATTCTTTTAGTTCGCCGCTAAAAATATTTGGGTAGACAAAATGTTCAAATTGCGCGCGGTTGAATTCGCCTTCCACTGCTGGAACGAGCGTGTGATTGGTGTACAAAATTTGTTTGCGCAATGTTTCAAGCGCTTTGTCGAGCGACTTTTCGGTGCGCATCAAATCATCCAAGCGTGCCACGGCCGCAAACACGGTCGGCGCTTCGTTGAGTTGCATATACAGCGCTTCGATTCCCTGCATTTTGAGCGCTTTAAACCCGCCAAAGCCAAGGGCGACTTCTTGGTACAAGCGGTGGTCGCCGCTGTTGCTGCCTGGGTACAATTCGCCAAAGTTCGGTTCGGTAATAGTAACAATGCGGGTAGAACCATGCGTGCGGTCGTAGACATCAAGCGGCACAACCGTATCGCAAATAGTGCTGATGCTGGTGTTGCAGAACTTGCGATATTCCGGCCCCGGCACAACGGCGCGGTGTTCTTCTTTTTGCCAAAAATTATCGAGCGTTTGGTGGCTTTCGGTGGTATAAAATGGCGTTACTACCACCATTGGCAAGCCAAGTTGCTGCGCGGTGCGGCGCGTATCTGCCGCCAAAATACCAAGCCCGCCGCCACCTTTAATGTCGTTTTCGTCTTTGTCGTAAAACTCCATCGTCCAGTACAAAAGCGGCTTTTCGGGCGACAGCAATTTGGCAATTCCATCAATATCTTTAACTTCGCCTTCATGAAAGACGTTTGACTCTTTGGCTAGTTCAACAAACCGCTGGATGTTCACCCTACACTCCCCTTTTTATGTGTATATTGCTTTTGTTTTATTGTAGCAGGTTGCGGGCGCTTATGCTATGGATGAATTGGGCGAATAAATAAAAAGCCCCACCGTAGCGGAGCTTCTTGAGAATGCTCGACGCGGGATGGGGTTACTCTTGGGTTGCGAGTTCTTTTTCCCTTCTGAGGACGGCGATGCGACCTGCTGAATTGGTGGAAGCGAAAAACGCCAGTGCTGTCACGAACGTGAAAACTATGATCGCTATCGCCTCAGTCGTTGTGGACATTGTCGTATCAGTTACTACAATGATAATCAAGACGATGAACGACGAAAAGAAGGCGGCTGTGCTAATTGCACGAGAAAATCCCGTGTACTCAATTTCATCGTCGAGTTTCTGTACTGTGATCTCGGTGATATTCGACATAATCGAATCCTTTCAAAGTAGGAATGAACTTCAAGCAATAGTAAGAGCGACCCTGCTCTACAGTTGCCTGGAGCGAAGGTATGTTTATATATTAGCATAGAAATTATAAACAGTCAAGCGTTTGTGGCTATTTTGTGCGTAAATACTTGCTATATGTGCTGGGTTTGCTATAATAATGTACGCGTGCATCTATTGGGGTGTCGCCAAGTGGTAAGGCACATGGTTTTGGTCCATGCATTCGGGGGTTCGATCCCCTCCACCCCAGCCAAGAAAAATTCCGACT
>CAMEGH010000008.1 GCA_945916045.1 uncultured Candidatus Saccharibacteria bacterium | reverse complement strand
AAGCTGAAAGAAGAAATTCGCGCCATTCGCGAACGGCAGCAGGAAAAGCTCGAAAAAATCGCCAAACTCAAAAAAGAAGAAGCCGCCGAAAAGCTACTGCAAATGACCGAGCGCGATATTAAAAATGACCTTGTTGGGCTGATTGATAAGCTGCAACACGACGCCATGGAGGACGCCGAAGAGCGCGCGCAAACTATTTTGCTCACCGCCATGGAGCGCATGAGTAGTGAAGTAACGGCCGAACGAACCGTCACAGCACTGAAGCTCACGGACGACGAAATGAAAGGCCGCATTATTGGCAAAGAAGGCCGCAATATCCAGGCGATTCAGCGCGAAACCGGCGTTGATGTATTGGTAGATGACACGCCTGGCATGGTGGTGCTTTCGAGCTTCGACCCAGTGCGCCGCCAAATTGCGCGCTTGACGATGGAAATGCTCATGAAAGACGGCCGTATTCACCCGGGTCGCGTAGAAGAGGTGGTTGCCAAAGCAAGAAAGCAGATCGACAAAGAAGTTCGTTTAGCGGGCGAAGATGCCATGCGCGAAACCGGCGTGGTGGGCATTCCAAAAGAAATGCTGCGCCTGCTTGGTGAGCTCAAATTCCGTACTAGTTACGGGCAAAATGTGTTGAAGCATAGCACTGAAATGGCGCAAATTGCCGGCATGATCGCCGAAGAAATTGGCGCGAATGTACGCACCGTAAAAATCGCCACGCTTCTGCACGATATTGGCAAGGCAGTCACGCACAAAATCGAAGGCAAACACCACCATATTGGTGCCGAACTGGCGCGCAAATACGGCATGAGCGAAGAGATTGCGCACGCGATCGAAGCGCACCATGATGACGTTGAAGCAACCACGCCAGAAGCGTTAGTGGTTCGTGTGGTTGACGCGGCCAGTGCTGCGCGGCCAGGTGCTCGCAATATTTCTGCCGAGAATTTTGCCGAACGTATGCGCGAACTCGAAAATGTTGCCACCAGCTTTAAAGGGATCGATAAGGCTTACGCCATTAGCGCTGGGCGCGAAGTACGCGTAATTGTCAGCCCGAAGGCAATCGACGATTTGAGCGCCATCAAAATTGCTCGCGATATCGCCAACAAAATCGAAAGCACTATGCAGTACCCGGGTACTATCAAGGTAAATGTAATCCGCGAAACGCGCGCAGTTGAGTTTGCCAAATAATGTATAGCAAAGAAGCGACCAAGCGTTTTTTGGCCAAACGCGTAGCGCGCCCAGCCAGCGCTGGCGTGATTGTTGAAAATGACGAAGGCAAGGCGTTGGTGCTGAAGGCGCACTATAAACCGTACTGGTCGTTTCCGGGCGGCTGGATCGAGCATGGCCAAACGCCGCGTATGGCCGCGTTGCGCGAACTAGAGGAAGAAACCAGTTTGGTGCTGGACGAAGACGACGTGTCGTTTGCGCTGACCGTGGCGCGCCACAGCGACATCATGCAAACGTATCAATTTATATTTAAAGCCAACGAACCAGTAGATGTCAACGCAGAAATTACCCTGCAAGCCAACGAAATTGCCGAATATGCGTTTGTAAGCAAGCAGCAAGTCAACGACGAGCCGCTAGTGTACGGCGGCGCGGTGCAAGCATGGGCGGCGGGCGATGAAGCCGGCTATTACGAACAGGAAATGTAGGAGAAACGAAATGTCACAACTTACCAAAGCAGATGTAAGCCAGGCGGTTCGCAACGAACTTTCAAACTTCCAAAATGACATGCGCGCCATGCGCGACGCCATTCAGCGGATCGACCAGCGCACCAATGATTTAGACGACACGCAGCGCGAAGTGAAGGATTTGTATCGGCATTTGCATCACGTAGTGTCGCAGCTAGAAACGGTGTTGCAACAGGTGCGCGCGGGTGATACGAACGCGTCGGTGCGCACACAAAATACGCACGATACGAAGCTTCGTGTGCAGAATATTGAACGCGGCATTGCCGAAATTGTGCAGTATATGCATGCGCAGGAGCAGAAGGCGAATGGGCGAGATGGACATACAAGTGGCGGTTATACTGACCAGAGTCGCTAATATTGAAAATTTTTTAGAGTAAGAAAAAAGAGCATCATATAGTGCTCTTTTTTCTATGGTCGGGGTGAAAGGACTCGAACCTTCGACCTCACGGTCCCAAACCGCGCGCGCTAGCCAACTGCGCCACACCCCGATGGTGTACCAGATACATTATAACAAAAATAAAGCAGGATTTCTAGTGGTTAGCGCGGGATTATTTTGCTTATCCATGGCTGGCGGATGAGTACCCAAATGAGCAGCACGCAAGCAATGCCGGCGAGCGTATTAAATCCGCTGCTGCCCGGCGCCAAGAAAATCACGATAATTGGCAGCAGCAACGCGTGCAAAATATACGCACTGAGCGAACTTTCGCCCAACGGTATCAGTAGCCAGCCGGCCAATTTCATGAAATATTTTTTGCCTACATGGAACAAGAAAAGCAGCCCGCCAAACCACAAAAACGAAAGCACAAGCCGCCCAAACGCAAACGGTGCCAGCACAAATAGCGGGTCTAAATCTTCGCGAATTTCGACATACGCTTCGCGGCCCATCAGCTCCCAGCTCGGGTCTTCAACTTTATCCCAGCCTAGCACGAAGAAGAAGCTGAGCGCCATCGTTAGCGCGGTAAGACCAATTGTGCCAGCGGCGACCACTGTTTTAATAACCGGCCGCGCACGAAACCACGCGGCAATCGCTTCTAGATGATAGCCAATCAGCGCCGCACCAAAAAACAGCGCTTGCCACTGCAACGCTTGTTCGTTGATGGCAAATCCTGCCAAATACACCGCCGCGATCAGCACCGGCACCATGCGCTCATACCCTTTGCGCAGCAGCCACAAAAAGATCGGCGTCGCCAGCAACATAATTGCGTAGAGCCGCAAAAAGTAAATCCACGGATTAAAATATTGCATTGTCAGCACCGACCAAAGCAGTGTGAACGGCGTGGCCATTTGCTCTGGCGTTGGCAGATCTGGCAGAAGGTCGCGGTCGCCTGACCAAAGGGTAAGAAGCGTTAAAATAATTGTTATGCCCGCGCCCCACACATACAAAAGCCCGGCGCGTTTGGCGAGCAACTTTGTCAAATCTTTGAGCGGCTTCCCCTTGCCTTTGTAGGCGCGAATATAGCCAATCAGCAAGCCAGAAATCAGGAAAAACCCTTCCGCCGCCGACACCCACAAGCGCCCTTCGCCGGTAATATAGCGCAGCGGGCTCGGCCAAAATTGTAAATGATCGATAATAATAATCACAATAAAAAGCCCTCGCAGGAGGTCTAATTCAAAGATTCGTCGCTTGGCCGTCTTGGTTTTTGCGGGCTTCATGGGTACCTATTGTACCATTTTTTGCCGGCACATGCACGCGCGCACATTCGCCAAAAATGCTACAATGGGAATATGAAACAAGCACCCTACGAAGCTCCACAATTTACCCTCACGAACGATAAAGGCGAAGATGTCAGCTTGGCAGATTACGCCGGAAAGTGGGTGGTACTGTATTTTTACCCAAAAGATGACACGCCGGGTTGCACAACGCAGGCGTGTAGTTTGCGTGATGCGCGCGATGATTTAACAGAGCTGGGTGCAAGTGTGATTGGCGTTAGCAAGGACGACGCGCCATCGCACGAAAAGTTTAAAACCAAGTATAATTTGAATTTTACGCTATTGAGCGACCCGGCAGGCGAAGTGATCGAAGCGTACGGCGCGTGGGGCAAAAAGATGTTTGGCAAAGAGGGAATTTTGCGAAAAACTTTTTTGATTGACCCGCAAGGTATCGTGCAAAAAGTCTACGGCCGTGCGACGCCAATGGGCCACGGCGAGCAAGTGGTGGCAGAGCTTAAGCGTTTACAAGCGGGCGAATAAGTACCCGTTATCTTAGCG
The DNA here is from genome assembly GCA_945916045.1 of uncultured Candidatus Saccharibacteria bacterium. Classification (GTDB taxonomy): domain Bacteria; phylum Patescibacteriota; class Saccharimonadia; order Saccharimonadales; family Saccharimonadaceae; genus CAMEGH01. Next base: position 9,244 of record CAMEGH010000008.1, on the reverse strand, counting down.
CGGGCGCTTTTTGGCGATGTCGCGCGCTTTTTGCGCAAAGCGGTCGTCAATGACCGACGCTTCAAAGTCGCCATATTTTTTGACGGCGGCTTTTTCGATCAAAAAGTCGGCGATAGCAGGGTTTTTTGGCAAAATTGAACCATGCAAATACGTGCCAATGACGTTATGAATCAGCGCGCCTTCGGTTTCATCCTGGCCGTTGTTGCCGGCACCCAGGCGAACGCGCCCAAGCGGTGTTGATCCGACGTCAAGGAAGGTTTGGCCGCTATGGTTTTCGTAGCCAACAATATCGCCAAATGTATCATGCTCGATAATAATATTGCCAATCAGCCGCTCTGGGCCAGCGTGTGTTTCGGCGTTAAAAATTTCGATACCAGGGATAATTTCGCCGGCTGAGGTTTTAAAGAAGCGCCCAAATAATTGATACAAACCGCAAATAACCAGCATCGGCGTGCCGTTTTCTGCCAGTGCGCGCAGCTTTGGTGCGATGGCTTGTAAGTCATCCTGAATGCGTTTTTGCCCGCTGTCTTGCCCACCTCCGCCAATCAAAATATCGATGGTTTCAGGGAAGGTGTCGCCCGGATTGTAATCGATAATAGTTGCAGTGTAGCCATGCCATTCAATGCGTTTTTTGAGTGTAAGGGTATTGCCCCAATCGCCGTAAATACTCATGTCGTCGGGATAGAGTTGCATGATAGTCAAAGATTTTTTGTCGGTCATAATACTTTTTCCACCTCTGTTATTTTAGCGAGTTCTTTGCGGATGGCCAGCATGGCAGTGTAGGTGCAAAAAATGCGTTTTGGCGCTTCGTCGTTGCGTGCCAAAAAGTGTTCGAGCGCAGGCGTAATTTTGGTATCAACGTGCGAAACTTCCACGTCATCGTATTGCAAACGTAGCGCCATATCGTATGCACGCACGCCGCTGACGGTATGCACGCCCGCCGCCTGCAAGCTTTCAAAATTCACATCCCATAGCCAGCTCATGTCCCGGCCATCGGCGTAATTATCGTTGATGGCGATCATGGTGGCGTAATTTTTTGGCGAGAAAGATTGCAGCGCCAGGCGAAAGCCACTTGGGTTTTTTACCAGCACCAGTTCAACCGGTTGCCCGTGGAGCGTTAGTGTTTCACCCCTACCAAAAGCCGGCGCAATGTTGCTTAGGCTGGCAATCAGCTTTTTGTCGTTAGTTTTTTCGCCCATAATTGCGCGCGTCATCGTGAGCGCTGCGGCTGCGTTAAAAATGTTATAAATGCCGCGCAATTTTAGGGTTGTAGTAACAGGCTTTCCGTCAATGAAGAAGGTCGCCGTGTCATCTGCGAACGATTCGAGCGTAATTTCGGCGTCGACCGCTTTGCTTTCTAGGCCAGATTCATCCCCCGACAAAAACTGCGGTTTTAGCGCCTGCGCTAATCCAAAATAATGTGGTGTCAGCGAAATTTCATCCGCAATGGCCGCCACGCGCGGATCTTCGCGGTTGAGCGCGACGGTTTCGGTGGTGGCTTGGGCGATGTGCTGCAACATTTTGGCGGTAGTGTCGATTTCGCCAAAACGATCAAGTTGGTCGCGCATCACATTCAGCAAAAGCGAGTGCTTTGGCGGCACAACATCAACAAATTTTACGGCGTGCGCTTCGTCTAGTTCGAGCACGGCAATGTCGGCGTCGATTTCGCCTTTGTAGTTAATCTCGGCCAAAAGCGCTGCCGTCACACCACGCGCAAAATTGCTGCCAGTGCGGTTGGTGAACACTTTTAAACCTTGGCCTTCAAGCAATTCGACCACCATTTTTGTGGTGGTGGTTTTGCCATTGGTGCCGCTTACAATCACCACGCCGTAGGGCAACGTCGCCAGCACGTCGCGGGTAAAATTCGGGTCGATTTTTTCAATCACCAGGCCAGGAAATGCCGAGCCGCCGCCGCGCAAACGCGTGACTTTTCGTACAACTTTCCCGATTGTCGCAATGTGTGGTTTTGGCATACCTATTAGTATACTACGTTCGCCAAAAAACGGTAGCAAATGGCGCTATAAAGCTTACGGTTTTGTGATAGAATGAGGATATGTTTGTCGTAGCACTTCTTAAGTGGTGGTATATCGAGGGCTGGAAGCAGCGTTTTTCGATGGCGTTTGAGCGACTTGCTGCAACCATGGATTACTTTTCGATCGATTTGCTGCTAAAAACCATGTTTTCGCTATTTCGCCAAGACGGCGCCGGGCGAGTTGACGGCCCGATTGGCGTCAAATTCCGCGCGTTTATCGACCGCTTAATGTCGCGTGTGCTAGGCGCAATTATTCGCTCGTGCGTGCTAATTGTGGGTGTGGTGGTGATTTTTGCGCAAATTGTGCTTTCGACGCTCGTGTTACTAGTGTGGAGTATTGTGCCGCTGCTGCCAATTATTGGCACAATGGCTGCGCTTTCGGGGTGGACGCCATGGCAGTAATGACGTGCAATCTTGGTAGCGAGCGCGCAATTAAGGCGCGTGTTGGCCGAATTTTAAAGGGAACGTGGCTGTTTGCGCTCAAACTTTTGGCAATTGCGCTGATTTTGTGCGGCGCCACATTTGTGCTGATTGACATGCCAATTGGCTGGGCGTTGCTGGGATTTGCGGCACTGCCGGCCATGTTTATTGAGTGGTATAACGGCGATTTGAAGCAGTTAAAGCCCGCCAAAAGCGCAAATTCGGTTGATGGCGTGCTTGAGGCCGACATTTTGGCGCTATTACCAGAACGCGCCACGCCAAAAAATGTGGCGGAAATTATCGGCAAAGTGCGTAGCGGGCACTTTGTGGCGGTGCGTTTTGGTGTTACTGCAAATCTGCTGCTGAATGTCGCCAGCGACGATCCCGCAAAAATGGACGATTTGTGGGAAAAGGCCCAAACCATTCGCCAGCACACTGGTAGCGAGGTGATCCATGGCGGCATGTTGGCGGTGGCGCTGCTTTCGCAGTCGGATCACGCAGATGCGGTGTTGGCGCAAATGCACATTGAATTGACCGATGTGATCGAGGGAATTCACTGGTACGACCGCCTGCAAACGATTATTACTACGCAGTCAAAACCGCGCCGCACGGGTGGGGTGGCGCGCGATTGGTCGTTTGGCTACATTCCGCTTTTGAAGCGATTTGGCGTAAATTTGAGCGAAGGTGGCGGCCGCGGCGGTTTTGCGGTAGATTTGCCGGCGCACGAACAAGCCATCAGCCAATTGCTTGACACGCTGGGCACGGCGGGGCGCCAAAATGCGGCGCTGGTGGGCCCAACTGGTGTTGGTAAAACCGAAATTATTCACTCGTTTGCCGAACGTTTGATGGACGCCAGTTCGCCCATTCCCGCGAGCTTAAAATTCCGCCAAGTATTTTTGCTGGATTCGTCGGCGCTGATTTCTGCCGCACCAGGCCGTGGTGAGTTGGAAGGTTTGGTCATGCGCGTATTAACAGAGGCGTATCGCGCCAAAAACGTGATTATTTGTTTAGATAATGCGCAGCTATTTTTCGAAGAAGGCGTTGGGTCGGTCGACCTCACAAACGTGCTTTTGCCAATTTTAGAAGCTGGCAATTTGCGCGTGGTACTGACGATGGACGAGCAGCGCTTTTTGCAAATTGGGCAGCGTAATCCGGGGTTGATGAACGCGCTCAACCGCATTTCGATTGCGCCCGCAAATTACCAAGAAACGTTGCAAGTGATGCAAAATCAGCTGATTATGTTTGAATACAAACGCAAAGTGACGTATATGTACCAAGCGCTGGCCGAAGCGTATCGTTTGAGCGAGCGCTACGTGCACGATTTGGCGATGCCGGGGCGTGCTATTAAGCTGCTTGAATCTGCCGCTGGGTATGCGCAAAATGGGTTAGTGACGATGAATTCGGTGCAGCAAGCGATTGAGCAAACACTGGATGTAAAAGTAAGTGTGGCCACCAACGCGGATGATCGCGAAATGCTTCTGAATCTTGAAGATCAAATCCACAAGCAAATGATTAACCAAACTCGCGCTGTGCAAGTGGTGAGTGACGCGTTGCGCCGGGCGCGTGCTGGCGTGCGCAACCAGGATCGCCCGATTGGTACGTTCTTGTTCCTTGGCCCGACTGGTGTGGGTAAAACCGAGCTCGCCAAGGCGCTGGCTAACGTGTACTTTGGCGGAGAAGATCGAATTGTGCGGCTCGACTTGAACGAATACGTTGGCTTGGACGACGTCACGCGCTTGATTGCTGACGGCGCTACCGACCCGAACAGCCTGACCGCGCGCGTCATGAAGCAACCGTTTAGCGTGGTGTTGCTCGACGAAATCGAAAAGGCGCACCCAAATGTGCTCACAACGTTGCTGCAATTGCTCGATGAAGGTATTTTGCGCGATATCAACAACCGCGAAGTGAGTTTTCGTGATGCGATTGTGATTGCTACGAGCAACGCCGGCGCCGATAAAATTCGCCAGCATATTGAGGCGGGCGAAGATTTGACGCAATTTGAAGAAGAAATTACCAACGAGCTGATCAATAGTAACCAATTTAAGCCAGAATTTTTGAATCGTTTTGACGAAATTGTATTGTTTAGGCCGCTTAATAAAGAAGAATTGCTGCAGGTGATTGACTTGATTTTGGCGGGCGTGAACAAAACCTTGGCGCTGCAAAAAGTGCAGGTGCACGTGGCGGACGATGCAAAACGTATGCTGGTAGACCGTGGCTACGACCCGCGGCTTGGTGCGCGCCCAATGCGCCGCGTGGTACAGCGTGCGGTTGAAAACACGGTGGCCAAAGCAATGCTTGGCGGCAGTGTGGTGCCGGGCAGTACGATCGAAATTACGCGCGAACAAGTCGAGCAAGCACTTGGCGCAATTCCGCAAAATAATGGTACAATGGGGCATAATGAGTAAGCTTAAGCGGTGGGCGATTGGAGTACTGGCGGCGATGACAATCGCTGTGGGTGGCGTGGCGCTGGCCCAGTCACAGGTGAATGCGCAAGGCGGCTTGATTCCTGGGATTGGCGGAAGTGCTACTGCGCCGCCAACGACGTGCGCGCTCGATAATATTGGCTGGCTGATGTGCCCAATTTTGCGCTCGGCGGCCAAAGCGGGCGACCACGCATTCACCTTTATTACGCAAGATTTTTTGGGAATCGAGTTTACGCTTTTTAATGCCGATAGCGGCACGCAACAAGCGTGGTCGACGGTGCGTTCGGTGGCAAACGTGGCGTTTGGGTTGGCGTTTTTGGTGGTAATTTATTCGCTTATTACCGGCCGCGGCGTCGGAAATTACAATATCAAACGAATGCTGCCACGCTTTATTGTGGGCGCGATTTTGGTGAATATTTCGTACTATATTTGCCAGTTGGCGATTGATATTTCTAACATTATTGGCTCGTCGATCCATAGCGCGTTTACGTGGATTACGCAGCAAATTGGGCCGTCGGGGATGCCGCTGGGCACCACTATTGGCGAGGCGGAAGTTTTGGCGCAAATTACCGCCAGTGTGCTAGGCAAGCCAGATGTTGCATGGGTGCTTTTGGCGCCGCTTCTTGCGATTGTGCTTTCGATTGCGATTATTTGTTCGGTTATTTTGGTGATTTTGTTGATTCGAAAAACCTTAGTGGTGGCAATGGTGCTTTTAAGCCCGCTGGCGTTTGTGGCGTATTTGTTGCCGAATACCGAACATTATTTTTCGAAATGGATGAGCTTGTTTTTCCAGACATTGCTGCTGTTCCCGGTTGTGGCAATTTTGATTGGCACTGGGCAGGTGGTAAGCGCGACGATTATTCAGGCGGGTGATAGCGGCTATGAAGTGAGAAACGACAGTTACGTTCCGCCGGGTGAACTGAGCGAAGCTAGCGCAACGCTCCGCTTGGTGGCTGCCGGCGCCGCAGTGTTGCCACTAGCGGGCACGTGGTACGCCTTTAAAGCTGCCATGGCAGGCATGGACGCAGCCGCACTACGTATTCGCCAGGGGGCGCGTCGTTCAGAGCGTCACCGCGACGAATCGGCCAAAAAACGCGAACAAGCCGCAATGGATTTGAACAAAAAGTCGATGATGCTCAAGGGTGTCAATCGTTTGCAGCAAATTAATGCCGTGCAAGATAGCGAAGGTGGCACGTCGATTATTGGCCGCTTGGGCGGGGCGCATCGCAGCCGCAAAAAGCAACAAAAGTCTGAAGAACAAATGGAATTCGATCAGCAAGTACAGGGGCGCTTGAACGATTTGCGCAAAAACGGCGGTGAGGATGGCTTGTCGCCGCAGCAGTTGTATTCGCGTGCACTGCAACGCTACCAAGATGCCGAAGGCGCTTCGCCGGACGGGCAATTTAACATCAATAGTTACGAAGGAATTGACTTAAAAGCGGCTGAAGCGTACTTGCTTGAAAATATTGGCCAAGGCGGCAATTCGGGTGTGGCCGGCGTGGTGGCAGCTGCGCAAGCGTCGCAGGCAGAAAAAGGCCAGGCGGGCGCTGCGGCCAAGGACGGCAAAAATGGCAAAACAAGCAACCCGGTCGACGAACAAGGCGCCAGTTCGCACTACGACAAAGCGTCGCAAGCGAAGCAATCGCACAATGCTGTATCTGGCGATGACGCGCTTAAATCAGCCACGCTTGGCGGCGGTGCAGTGCAGGCTGGCAAGGTAACAATTATTCAGGCAGGTGCTGCAGAAGGTGGCGACGCAGCCCGCACGATGAGCACACGAAAAGCTTCAGACGTATCGGTGGCACGCGGCAATAACCCAGTGTCGGCGATCGAAATGGAGGCCAAAGGCCGTGCGGCGCGCTATTTGCAAAAATCACAAGACGCCCAGGGAATCGAAGACGCCGACGCGCTGCTTGGTTCGGGGTCGTCATCGGCAGAAATTGTGCGCGGTAAGCGCAAATCAGTACAAAATGAGCAGGATGGCGAGGGCGATTCGGGCCTAAAATTGCCACGGAGGTAGCGCGTGGATCCTTCCAAAGATAAAAAAACCGGCGGCGAAGACAAAAACGACAAGACATTGTCGGCGGTAAACTACGATTCGATCCACGAGGTGCAGCACCTTGAACAAGCTTCGGGCGACGGAGGTGAAGCCAAAGTTGAAGACGATATCGAAACCAAAAAGCTTACCAAAGAAACCGAAAAAGAACACGCCCGCGAAGACAAAGCAAAAAGTTCGTGGCGCGGCGCTCGCCCAGCGGCGTTTTTTGGCGTGTTGGTGATGTCGGTGGGGATTGCTGGGACGATTATTTTGTCGCCCTCGTTGATGCTGGTGAACATGAAAGAGGTGCTGGTGAATGACCTCAACGATAGCTATGGCGCCTACTATACGTTTACAAAAAAAGTGCTCGCCAGCCAGATTGACGGAGCGGGTTGTGCGGATGATTCGATTCGCTGTAAATTCCAAACAATGAGCCCAATGCTGAAAGAGCGGTTCGAAGACCATGGTGTGCGAGTGACGGGTACGCAAAACCAGGGCAATCAGCGCTATACGGTGGGCAGTTTAGCATTTCCTAGTGGCGGTACGGCGATGAGCGATGCACAGCTGCAGAATATTGTAGAAGATTCAGACGATGCGCAGTATCGGCTCGATAATGTTGTCTGGGCAAAAAACGGGCTTTTTCATGACCGTAAATTTGAGCAGCGTTTATTTGAACGGTTCCATATTCCACAGCGGCCATTAGTACAAGGGCTTGAGCGTGAAGCGATTGACAATACGTTCGATGCTGCGCTTGATAGGCCGGAGGATTTTCTGGATGTGAATGGCCAAGGTGTGGCTGGGCTGGATTATTTGCGTGATAATGGGGTTGCCTGGGCTGGGCGAACCTATATTAATTTGATGCTAAAGCCGAATAACCACATGGCGATTGCCTGTGGTCTATACACCTACGGTAACTTGGCGGATGATGCGCTGCGACGTGCAAAATCAGTGACGTTGGCGCGGTTTGCGATGCAGTTTATGTCGGTGGCGGATACGATAAAATCCGGCAACAATGCCACATACGAAATGGTAATTAGTGCGTTGTCTGACCGTTTAACGTATGCGGGCGAGGACGGCACGGGTACGAACGCGTTTGATGCAAAATCGTATAAGGTGCCGGCGCTTTCGCATCGTGATTTGAATCAGAGAGAGTCAGTCGGCATTATGACGCCCGCTGATCGTGGATATATGAACGACCCTACTTTGACATTGTTGCCGATGCAGCTTGGTGCGCCATCAATTACCGGAAGTGATTGGTTGCGACAGGCGCCAATGGTAGTGGAAACGCAGGCAGGAGCGTCGCGATACGAACAGTGCGCAGAAAGTATGGCGCTGCAGCAGTCGATGTCTGAACTGTTTGGCGAATGCTACACGCCAGGTGCGTATCCGGTAGCAAGCCATGTTGGCGTGGCTGCGGGCGGCACAATCCAAGGGCAGCGCCAGCTTATCGAAGATGAGCTTTGTTCCATTACACCGAACGGCTTTTCGGTGGAAGAATTAGTGCGCGCTGCGGCGACTGCGGCAAACTACGCTGCTGCGCTAAAGGAGGTGGTCGAGCTTGTGAAGACGGCAATTTTGACTGAAGCGCAGGCGAGAATTAATATTACTTTGCCGATTGCTGCTGGGATTGAGGCGAGTCGATTTGATTCACGTACTGCAGGCGAAGACGCACAGGACGCTATTTTTGCCGGTACTGGCATTCTTCTTGGTGACGCAGCACAGTCAATCGGTATGAAGCCGGCAAATATGTTGGAATTGCAGATGTATTTGAGTGAAACGGCTCCGGCGTACCAGAGTATTGCGCGAAGCGATCAAATTAGCGCGAGTAAAAATCAGTTCGACATTACTAATCAACATACCTTTATGGGAAAAATGGTGCGCGGTTGGATTGGCGGCACGAGTGAAGTGACCTCACTTGCTGGCGCAGCGTCATCGGTGCTTGGTATGTTGCCTCGTGCTGCTACGATGATGGGCACAACTTCCGTGAGTGCACTCTATTCGCAGCCGTTAAATTTTGACCCAACGCGCTATATCCGTACGCCGCTAGAATGCGGAATGGCGGGCAACTTGCCTATTAATCCGGACTTTGGCTGTAATCTTCGTTACGCCATGGATCCGGCCGACCTAAACAGAAGTATTTCTGGCGTAGTAAACTACATGACACAGGCACATTCAGGCAACGCGCAAGAGAGCCTGTCAGAAGTGCAAGGGCGCGATATAGGTGCAGATCCATTAGAAGGTGCACGCATGCAAGCTGAAGCTTCGCAGGGTGCGGGCGAGGCGTACGTCGACAATAGCGGTAAGCCAAATATGAATACCGAATATGGCAAG